>JAMQPJ010000234.1 GCA_023717585.1 Thermoanaerobaculia bacterium | reverse complement strand
TTCTCGAGGGGGATCCGGAACGCGGGGACGGAACAACCGTCCACCGCGAGACCGATCCGGGCGACCGGGACGCCCGCGAGAAGCGAAAGCGCGGCCAGGATCCTCTTCTGCAGCGGATGCTCCGGTTTCCAGTACGTCCTGGCATCCTCTCCGAAAAGCCGGCAGGCGAGGAGCATCGCCGCGTGCTTTCCCGAACAGTTGTTGTGGAGCGGGCCGGGTTCCTCGCGGCGGAGGGCCAGCGCGCGGGCGGTCTCCTCGTGCTTGGGCGTGTGCGCGCCGCAATGGAGATCCGCGGGCGTGAAGCCCCCTTTGGCCAGCATCGCGGCGGCGACGTGCGTGTGGAACGGCTCGCCGCCGTGCGATGCGGCCGCGAGGGCGATCTCTTCCGTCGACAGCCCGAACCGCCTCTCGCCCCCGCCCGCGAGGAAGGGAACGAGCTGCGCGGGCTTGGCCGAGGAGCGCAGGAAGACGGGCCAGCGGGGATCGCCCGCCGCGGCCAGGAGCCGCCCGTCCCCGGAAACGACCGCGACCGAGCCGCGATGAACGGACTCGACGCTGCCGCCGCGCCTCACCACCACGAGAGGGACGGTCTCCGGGAGCGAGCCGCCTGGGGCGCCGGTCATTCGGCTCAGATTACCCGAACGGCGTTGACGGGACCCTGCCGCCTCCCGACAATCCGTTAGTGCCGACTTCTTCGCCGTCCCTGCCCGCGCGCACGACCGCGGTGCCCGCCCACGAGGGGTTCTTCGTCTCGGAGTTCCTCGGCGAGATGGTGCGCGACGTGGGCCGGCAACCGGTCGGAAAGATCTCGGACTTCGCCGTCGCGACGAGCACGCGGGCCCCGTTTCCCCGGGTCACGGGCCTCCTGATCCGGGACCGCTTCGAGACGTTCGTGCTGCCCTGGGAGGACGTCGCCATCTTCCAGCGCAACGCCGTGCGCACGCGCCTCGTGCGGCAGGACCTCCTGCACCGCCCCGCGGGAGCGGACGAGATCTTTCTCGCGCGGCATCTCCTCGACAAGCAGATCGTGGACATCAACGGCGTGAAGGTCGTGCGGGTGAACGACCTCAAGCTGGACGTGCTTTCGGGAGACCTCTTCCTCACGGCCGCCGACGTGGGCGTGCGCGGCCTCATGCGGCGGGTTTTCGGGGCCGTCGTCACGCCCCGGGGCGGCAGGCTCTCCGACGCGTCGGTGCCGGCCCGCCTCATCCCCTGGGACGCGATGCAGCCGCTGCATCCGCAGCTCGAGCGGCTCGAGACGACCCTTCCTCAGGAGAAGCTCCAGCGGCTCCACCCCGCCGACATCGCGGAGATCCTGAGCCAGGTTTCCGGCACCGAGCGCACCGGAATCTTCCGGAAGCTGGACGTCGAGACCGCGGCCGAGACGCTCCACGAGCTCGAGCCCGAGATGCAGGCCGAGATCATCGAGGACCTGCCGGAGGCGCGCGCCTCCGAGATCCTCGAGCAGATGCCCGCGGACGAGGCGGCGGACGTCCTGGGCGAGATCGAGGGCGAGCACGCGCGCGACCTCGTGCAGCTCATGGAGAAAGGCGCCGCCGAGGACGTCACCGAGCTCCTCGTTCACGACGAGAACACGGCCGGCGGACTCATGGGAACCGACTTCGTCACGTTCCCGCCCACGCTCACGGTGAAGGAGACGATCCAGCGGCTCCGGCCGGTGGCGCGCGACGCCGAGGCGCTCTTCTACTTCTACGTGGTGGACGAACAGGAGCGCATCCTGGGCGCGCTCTCGGTGCGGGATCTCCTCGCGGCCGACGACGACGCCGTGCTCGAGATGGTCATGACGGCGCCCGTGCGCAGCGTCACGCCCGACGTCTCGGCCGACGAGGTGGCCGAGACGATGTCGAAGTACGATCTCCTCGCTCTTCCCGTCAGCGATCCCGAGGGCGTCCTCGTCGGGATCATCACGATCGACGACGTCGTCGACCGCCTCCAGCCGCAGCCCCGCCGCCGCCGCCGGAGGCTGCGTTGATCGCCCCCGCCGCGGCGGCAGCGCCGCGGCCGGACGTCAGGAACTGGCGGCGACGACTCACGATCTTCTTCGGCATCCTCGGACCCGGGATCATCACGGCGAACGTCGACAACGACGCCGGGGGAATCGCGACCTATTCGATCGCGGGCGCGCACTTCGGCTATTCGCTCCTCTGGACCCTGATCCCGATCACGGCCGCGCTGATCGTCGTCCAGGAAATGTCGGCCCGGCTCGGCGCGATCACCGGGAAGGGCCTCGGGGAGCTGATCCGCGAGAACTACGGCCTCAGGACGACGTTCTACCTCATGGTCGCGCTCCTCGTGACCGACATCGGGAACACCGTGGCGGAGTTCGCGGGCTGGGCGGCGTCGATGGAGATCTTCGGCGTCCCGCGCTGGGTCTCGGTGCCGATCGGCGCCTTCTTCGTGTGGTGGCTCGTCGTGAAGGGCAACTACAAGACCGTCGAGAAGATCTTCCTCGTCGCCTGCACCGTCTACCTCACGTACGTCGCGTCGGCGCTCTTCGCCAAGCCCGTCTGGACCGACGTCCTCAAACAGACGTTCGAGCCCCGGATCGAGTCGAGCGCCGCGTGGATCCTGATGATCATCGCCATCGTCGGGACCACGATCGCGCCGTGGATGCAGTTCTACCTGCAGTCGTCGATCGTCGAGAAGAGGATCGGACCCGAGGAGTACCGGTACTCGCGCTGGGACGTCATCGTGGGCTGCATCCTCGCCGCCGTCGTCGCCTTCTTCATCGTCGTCGCCTGCGGCGCGACGCTCTACCCGAAGGGCATCCGGATCGAAGGTGCCGAGCAGGCCGCGATCGCGCTTCGGCCGCTGGCCGGCAAGTGGGCCGGAACCCTCTTCGCCTTCGGGCTCGCGAACGCGTCGCTTTTCGCCGCTTCGATTCTCCCGCTCGCGACGGCTTACTCGATCTGCGAGGCTCTCGGCTTCGAAGCGGGCGTCGACAAGACGTGGGCCGAGGCCCCGCAGTTCAACGTCCTCTACACGTCCATGATCGTGATCGGCGCCGGCATCATCCTGATCCCGGGCGTGCCGCTGTTCCCGGTCCTCTTCCTCTCGCAGGTCCTGAACGGGCTCCTGCTCCCCTTCGTCCTGTTCTTCGTCGTCCTCCTCATCAACCGGACCGACCTCATGGGGACCTACGTGAACGGGCGCGTCTGGAACTGGATCGCGTGGGGGACCGTCGCGGTCATGGTCGCCCTGATGTTCGTCCTCGTCGTCACCACGATATGGCCGGGCCTTTTCCCGGCGGCGCGATGACCCGGTACGCGCGTTGCTTGTCAACCTCCGCCGGGAATGCGCGTCACATCGCGGGGACGTTCTTCGTCCGGGCTAAAGTCGTCTCCTAGAGGAGGATCCATGCGTCGTGCCCTCTCCTATTCCGCGCTCGCCTGCGCCCTGCTCGTTGCAGCGGCGCCCGCTTTTGCGCAGGACCGCGCCGGGACGTGGGAGATCTCGCCATTTGCAGGCGCTTTCCTCGGCGGTCGGCTCTACGGAAACGACGTTCCGCGCGCGGCAGGCGCACCCGGGCCGGGGCTCGGCGTGTCCGCCAGGGACACCTTCCTCGACGAGGACGACGACCTTGCGTACGGGGCCCGCCTCGGCTACAACGTCACGCGCCACTTCGGGCTCGAGGTCGACTGGACGTCCTCGCGCACCGATCTGCGTCTCCCTTACTCCGTCGCCGTCGTCGGCGGCGGGTTCGTCAGCAACCCCAAGGTCGGGAGGCTGCGCCAGAACATCTACGAAGTGAACGCCCTTTTCAACTTCGGCCGGCGGCGGGCGATCGGGTATGTGGGTATCGGCGGGGGTGCCGCGGTCGAGAGGATGGAATCTGCGGCTTCGATCAGCCGGTTCACGGCGAATCTCTCGATCGGAGGGAAGTTCTTCTTCGTCCCGCGGGTCGGCCTCCGCATCGACGCCCGCTACCGCGCCATCAACCTGACCGACGACCGCGACGGCTCCTCTTCTTGCGACCACAACGGCTTCCGGGATTGCGACGAGCGGAGAAACTGGTCGTACAACGGAGAGGTCACCGGGGGTCTCGTCTTCGCCTTCTGACCTTCACGCCGAAGAGGCGGGATTCCCCGGAGGCATGACCTCGATCGAACGCGACCCATCGGGCTCGATGCGCAGCGCCACGCGCCAGGCCCGCCATTGTGTGAGCGGCGGACGCGGCCACTCCACCGCGAGGATCGCGCTTTCCTGCTCGTCGAGGCCGAGCTCCGCGATCGAGGCACCCGCGAAGACGCGATAGAGGTCGCCGTGGACGAGGAGAGGCGGCTTCCCCGACGGCCCGTACTCGTGAACGAGCGCGAAGCTCGGGGACGACACGTCATTCGGGTCGAGGCCGAGACCGGCAGCGATCCCCTTCACGAATTCGGTCTTGCCGGCACCGAGGTCCCCCTCGATGAGCACGACGTCGCCAGGCGCGAGACGGCGCGCGAGGCCCGCGCCGAGGCTCCTCGTTTCCTCCTCCGATGCCGAGACGTGCGAGGTCACCCGCCGCCGCTCTCCCGTGCCGCGAAGAACGCCTCCGGGAGGGCCTCGACGAGGTCGGACGCCGTGAGCGACTCCTCTCCCCTGGCCTCCCGGACGAAGTCGCCTGCCGTGCCGTGAAGCCAGGCCGCCGCGCAGGCGGCGTCGAAGGCGTCGAGGCCCCGCGCGAGGCACGCCCCGACGACGCCGGTCAGGGCGTCGCCCGTTCCTCCCGAAGCCATCGCCGGGTTGCCCGCGAGCACGGGCACGACGCGGCCCGAGGGATCGGCGACGAGCGGTCGAAATCCCTTCAGGATCACGACGGCCTTCGCCCGCGAGGCGATCTCGCGCACGGCCGCCTCGCGGTCCGCGTTCACCCTCGCCGCATCGATGCCGAGAAGGCGCGCGGCTTCCCCGGGATGCGGCGTGAGAACGGTGGGGGCCGAGCGCCTCGCGAAGAACGCGGCATCGCCCGCGAGGTTGAGCGCGTCGGCGTCGAAAACGGACGGAAGGCGCGAGTCGGCCGCGCGCTCCACGAGGTCCCGTGAGGACGCCGATGCGCCGAGCCCCGGGCCGACCGCAAGCGCGTCGAAACGCGCGAAATCGACGCCTTCTCCCGCCGTCATCGTCTCGGGGCTCAGCGCGTGCACGGTCGCGCGGACGGATTCCGGCGCGAAGACGGTAACCGTCCCGGCTCCGGACCGGTGGGCGCCGCGTGCCGCGAGCGCGGGGGCACCCGCCATTCCCTGAGACCCGCCCACGACGAGGAGACGGCCGAAGCTCCCCTTGTGCGCGGCCGCTTCGCGGCGCGGAAAGAGCAGGGCCACGTCCCCCGCCGCGACGGCTTCACCCGCGCCTCGGCTCTCGGCCTCCTCGAGGGGGAGAAAGCCGATCCCGGCGACCGCGATCCGCCCGCAGAGAGACGCGGCCGGCAGACGAACGTGACACGGTTTCGGGTACCCGAAGGTGACGGTCAGGTCGGCGCGAACCGCGGGAATCCACGGGAGAGGATCGTCGGCCGAAAGGCCCGAGGGCACGTCGATCGAGACCACGAACGATTTCCCCTCGGCCACGAGGCGCACGGCGCGCGCGGGAAGCCCGTCCGGAGAGATGGGCCTCTTCAACCCGGTCCCGAAGAGGGCGTCCACGACGATCGTCGCCACGCCGAGAGGCTCGAGGTCTCCCTCCTTCGTGACTTCCCGGATGGCTCCGCCGGATCGCTCGAGCCGCTGGTGGGTCCGCCGGGCATCGGCGCCGAGATGCTCCGGCGCCCCGAAGAGAAGCGTCTCGACGTTCGACGCGACGCGCGCGGCCTGAAGCAGCCGCGCCGTCTCGAACCCGTCTCCTCCGTTGTTTCCCGGGCCGGCGAGGACGACGACGCGCGCGCCCCTGGGCGGCCGTCGCGCGACGACGCCCGCGATCTCCCGGACGACGGCGTTCGCCGCGCGCCTCATCAGGACGAGCCCGGGCGTTCCCGCCGCGATCGTGCGCGCGTCGAGGGCGCGGGCGG
>JAMQPJ010000363.1 GCA_023717585.1 Thermoanaerobaculia bacterium | reverse complement strand
CGACCCGAGCGAACAACGCGCACCTTCTGCTCGCTTCGGACGGCACGGGCCGGGTCGTCGTGAAGAACAACGCAGCGGGCGCGCTCCACCTCGTCGTGGACGTGAACGGCTACTACCGCTAGGTTCGAAGAGCACCAGAAGAATTCGCTCAGAAAGTAAGAGGGGAGTCGGGCGCCGCCAACCCGCCGCGAGAAATCCTCTCGAAAGCCGTGCCCGCGGACCTGCCCTATTCACCTTCTAAGAGAATCTTCGTATTCTGTCTTCTCTTCGGAGGGCACAATGAGCCGACTCCTCATCAAGGGCGGCCGCGTCGTCACCGCGGTCGACGACTACATGGGCGACGTTCTCGTCGAGGGCTCGACGATTTCCGCGATCTTCGCTGCCGGTACCGCGCCCGCTCTCGACGCCCGCGTCGTCGACGCCACCGGGAAGCTCGTGATTCCCGGCGGCATCGACGCGCACACGCATCTCGACATGCCGTTCGGCGGCACGACTTCGGCCGACGACTTCGAGAGCGGCACGATCGCTGCCGCGCACGGCGGGACGACTTCCATCGTGGACTTCGCGATCCAGTACAAGGGCCAAACCCTGCGCGAGGCGTTGGGCACCTGGATGAAAAAGGCGGAGGGCAAGGCCGCGATCGACTACGGCTTCCACATGATCATCACGGACCTCCCGGACGCCGTCGAGAAGGAGATGGACGTCCTCGTCAAGGAGGGCGTGACGTCGTTCAAGCTCTTCATGGCGTATCGCGGCGTCCTCATGCTCGACGACGGCTCCATCTTCCGCGCCCTCCTCAGGACCGGGGAGAACGGCGGGACGATCTGCATGCACGCCGAGAACGGCGACGTCATCGACGTGCTCGTGAGGCGAGCGCTCGCCGAGGGCCACACGGCCCCGAAGTGGCACGCCCTCACGCGCCCGCCTCGCGCCGAGGCCGAGGCGACGTACCGCGCGATCTGCCTCGCCGAAATGGCGAACGTGCCGCTCTACGTCGTCCACCTCTCGGCCGCCGAGGCGCTCGAGAAGATCGCCGAGGCGCGCGACCGCGGCCTGCCCATGCACGCGGAGACCTGCCCGCAATACCTCTTCCTCTCGTACGACAACTACGAGGAGCCGGGGTTCGAGGGCGCGAAGTACGTCATGTCGCCGCCGCTCCGCGCGAAGGGGAACGAGGAGGCGCTCTGGCGCGGCCTCAGGATGAACGACCTGCAGGCCGTGTCGACCGACCACTGCCCGTTCTGCATGAAGGAGCAGAAGGAGCTGGGCAAGGGCGACTTCTCGAAGATCCCGAACGGCGCACCCGGAATCGAGACGCGAATGTCGCTCCTCTGGGACGGCGGCGTCGTGAAGGGCCGCATCTCCCCGAACCGGTTCGTCGAGCTGACTTCGACTTCGCCCGCGAAGATCTTCGGGCTATTCCCGAAAAAGGGGACGATCGCCCCCGGCTCCGACGCCGACATCGTCGTCTTCGATCCGAACCGGAAGCTCACGCTGAGCGTGAAGACGCTTCACCAGCGCGTCGACTACACGCCGTACGAGGGCCGCGTCGTCCAGGGCGCGACGGACACGGTTATCTCGCGCGGCGAAGTGATCGTCGAGAACGGGAAGTTCCTGGGGAAGGCAGGAAGAGGGATTTTCTTGCCAAGAAAGACCCGCACGTAAATGCAGGCGTCCGCGCAAGAGGAGGCGGTCTGCAAAATCTCTTAGAAGGGTGAGTGGGGGCGGTGCACAACCGACGCCCGAGCGGCTTTTCGAGCGCCTCTCGCCCTCTTCACCTTCTAAGAAACTTCCGAACTCTTTCCTCCTCCCAAGCCTCTAATTACTGAGAAGCGCTTCGTGGACAGTTCGAAGCAGGAGGCGATGTGGGTGTTGAGAGCTCAATGCGACGATAGAGAGGCTCTCGAGTTGCTGCTGCAGCACGTTCAGCCGTCTCTGCACCGCTATCTTTGCGGCCTCATCGGGCCGACGGACGCGGACGACGTGCTCCAGGAGGTACTCGTCCTCGTGTTCCGCAAACTGACGTGGCTGGAGTTTCCGGAGCTATTTCGGCCCTGGGTGTTCCGGATCGCCAGCCGCGCCGCATTCCGCCACCTGAAGAGAGAAAGGAGACGGTTCGTGCACGACGACGCCCCGCTCGAAAGCGTCCCGGCGCCGGATGCCCGGCCGCCGGGTGACCTTTTCCAGCAGCTGGAAAACGACACCACGATTTCTCCCGCGAGCCGAGCGGTCCTGGTCCTGCATTTTCAGGAAGAAATGTCTCTCCAGGACGTGGCGGCAGTTCTCGAAATCCCGCTCGGAACAGTGAAATCACGACTGGCATACGGTCTCACGACGCTTCGCAAGCAGCTTGGCACGAGGAGGAGCTTCTGATGTCTCAAGAAAGTGAAACAGCGCTACGGAAGTCCTTTGACGCCATCGACCGCATTCGACGACGTGTGTTGATGGGCGGCTGGCTGGCGGTTGTCGTCACGCTCGGCGCCTATGCACACCTCTATTACGTTTCGCGAACCAGTCACGACGTTGAAAAACTCGTAGGCGCCTCCGTGACGGCCTTGACGTGCCTCATCGCATGGGCCGAGTTCGCGGTAATCCTGATCGTCATACGCATGACGACGAGGATCTTGAGGGCGATCGACCTGGCGCTGAAATAGGCAGCAGAAAGCCCTGGGCGGAGCTTCTTTCGGACCTCAGGCGGCCGGGCGCTCTGTCGGATACCCCGCCGCGACCCACGCGCTCGTGCCGCCGATGACGTTGATCGGCTCGACTCCCTTGCGGCCGAGGAGCAGGCTGCCCGCGATGCTGGAGCGGTAGCCGCTCGCGCAGACGATCGCGACACGGCCTCCGGCCGGCACCGCGTCGATCTCGCGGGCGAGCCGGTCGAGCGGGAACGACAGCGCGCCGGGCACGTGGCCCGCGGCGTATTCGACCGGGCGGCGCACATCGAGGACCGTCAGGCCGGGATCGTCGTCGCGCCGCGCCTTCAGCTCCGAAATGTCGATCTGTTCGAGGCGGGCGACCGGAAAGCCTGCCCGATCCCACGCGGCAACCCCGCCGTCGAGGAATCCTGCCACGTTCTCGAGGCCGACGCGCGCGAGACGCGTCGCGGCCTCCGCGGCTCCCGCGGCGTCCTCGGTGACGAGGACGAC
>JAMQPJ010000335.1 GCA_023717585.1 Thermoanaerobaculia bacterium | reverse complement strand
ATACATCACGACGCTTCTCGCCGTCACCGGCGTCGAGGAGGTGCTCGCCGAAGAGCTCGCGATCTTCCCGGGCATGGAGGAGGTCTCGGCGCTCCTGTACGTGAACCAGTACGCGCGCGAGAAGGCCTTCGACGTCCTGATCCTCGACTGCGCGCCCACGGGGGAATCGCTGCGGTTCGTTTCGCTTCCGCCCACGCTCGAGTGGTACATGAAGAAGCTCTTCCGGCTCGAGCGCTCGATCCTGAAGGTCGCGAGGCCGGTCGCGAAGAAAGTGACCGACCTGCCGCTCCCTCCGGACCGGTATTTCGAGAACGTGCAGACGCTCGCGCAGAAGCTCGAAGGCGTCGACGCGCTCCTCAAGGATCCCGGCACGACGACCGTGCGGCTCGTGACGAACGCCGAGAAGATCGTCATCAAAGAGACGCAAAGGGCCTTCATGTATTTCGGCCTCTACGGCTTCACGGTCGATGCCGTGGTCGTGAACCGGCTTCTGCCGGACGGCGTCCAGGACCCCTTCTTCTCGAAGTGGCGGAGGACCCAGGGCGTGTTCCTCGAGGAGGCGCGGAGCTACTTCGATCCCGTCCCGGTCTTCACGCTGCCGCTCAAGGACGATCAGGTCCTCGGTTCCGCGGCTCTCCTTGAGCTCGGGCGGGAGCTGTGGGGCGAGAAGGATCCCGCCGCATCCTTTCGCTCGGATCCGCCGTATCGCTACACGAAGCGGAACGGAAAGTACGTTCTCACGCTCGACCTCCCGTTCGTCGACCGGCACGAAGTCGACCTCGCGATGGCGTCGGGAGACCTCGTCGTGCGCATCGGCAACGTGCGCCATCACATCCCCGTCCCGCGGATGCTCTCGGGCCTGTCTCCGTCCGGCGCGAAGGTCGAGGACGGCAAACTGACGGTGCGCTTCGCGAAGACGCCCGGCACGGGGGAGGACGCACGAAGGTTCTCCGAGAAAGGAAAGTGAGACGGCATGCCTGACGAAGCAGACTCGCAACGTGCGAAAGAACGCGCGCGTCGCCGTCGCCGCACGGGCCGCAAGCCAGCCGCGCGGACACCCGCGCCCGCCTCTTTCGAAGAGGAGTTCGGACCGGGCCGGCGCGAAGAGCCGGCGCCCGCGGCGAAGGAGCGGGGCGGCCCGATCCCGGGTCTGGCCTGCGCGGGAGAGGGCTGCGTCTTCAAGCCCGCCGCGGACCTCGTCGGCAGGTTCTCGCTCCGTCTCGCGCGCGGACACGGGAGCACGCTCTCTCGCGCCGCCACCTCCGGCATCGAGTTCATGAAGGCGCTGCGCGACTTTCTCGACGAGGAGATCGTGCTCGCCGAACGGGCCGCCGGCGGCGGGGCGCGGCCGCGCTACGAAAAGATCGAAGTCGAGTGATGCGGGTTTACCCGTCGCGCCTCGCCGCGTGTCTTTCGGCCGCGACTCTCGCCGTCTTTCTGGGAGCATGTCCTTCCACCGACGACATGACCGGGCCGAACGGGCAGGCAACCGCGACTCCGACGCCCACGATCACTCCGGCGATCTCCTCCTCGCCGCCCGGCACCCCCCCGCCGCTCTCGACGCCGACTCCGACTCCTGTCTTCACCGGAACGC
>JAMQPJ010000299.1 GCA_023717585.1 Thermoanaerobaculia bacterium | reverse complement strand
CCGTCGCGGCTGCCGCGCCCGGCTTCGGCGTTGGTCAGCCTGAGGCCGTTGTCGGGGTTGAAGGTCCAGCCCTGGTTCGCGAAGAGACCCGCCTTGCCGCTCTGACGGTCCATGACCTCACGCCCGCGCTTGACGGCATCGCCCGTGCGGTAGCCGAACCCGAACTGACCCCAGAGGGTCGTGGGCTCGTCCGTGGCGGCTTGCGTCGGGTCCGCCGACGCGACGGAGATCGTGCCCAGCTGCCACGGCGTCGTGATGGTGCCGCCCGGCTGGGCGCCGAGGCCCGAACCGAGATAGCTCATGCGGTGCGCTGTCTTCAGCGCGTTGTCGGTCGTGATGCCGTAGAGCCGCGCCGTGCCGCCCCAGTCCCAGCGCGCGCCCAGCTTCGGCCCGCCGGTGTTCGTGGCCATGCCCACGAGGCGGTCGAGAGAGTCGAATCTGCGCTCATAACCGGTGAAAGAGCCCACGCCGTGACGGCCGACTCCGGCCGGCAGCCCGACCGCGACCTCGCGCGACCACGTGTCGTACCAGCGCTTGAGCGGGTCGCGCGCGCCGATGCGCTCCTCGGCGGGCCTGCCCGCCGCGTCGTAGCCCGCGAACGCGGCCCGCGCCGAAGCATTCGCCACGAAGGCGCCCGGCGCGCCCGCCGGCTTGTCGAGGCGGTCCGCCGTTTTCAGTCGCGAGGCCTCGTCGTAATCGTAGGCGTCGCCGCCGTCGACCACGACCTTCGAGCCCGCGGGCCGCGAGCCAGGGAAACGGCCGATGAGCCGGTTCGCGGCGTCGTAACGATGCGTGACCACGATTCCGGAGCGGTTCGTCCACGTGTCGACGGTGTCGTCTCCGTAGTACGTGAAGGACTCCGTCGTCTGGTCCGGCCGGAGGATGTACGCGAGACGCCCGGCTCCGTCGTAGTCGTAGTCGGTCTTGCTGACCGACGCGACCTGCACCGTCTCCTTCACTTTGACCCGCCCGTCGAGGTCGTATCCGTACTTCGTCGAGCCTCCGGTCGGCCGCGTCTCCTGGATCAGGCGGCCCGTGCCGTCGTAGACGTACTCGCTGCGGCTGCCGATGCCGGATTCGACGCTCCTCACGTTCCCGGCCTGGTCGAGGCCAGTCCGGATGATCGAGACGAGCGTGCCGCCGCCTGAGCGCTTCTCCTGTACGACCCGCCCGAAGGCGTCGCGGTGGTACTCGCTCTCCACGGTCTTCGGTTTGCTCGCCGTTCCCGGCACGGCCTCATGCACCCACGTGCGCACCGGCCACGGCGCCGTGCCGCCGTAGTCGTGGTGCGTCTCGTTGTTCCCACCGTCGATCTGCAGAACGGGACGGCCCGCGTCGTCGTACTGGACTGTCAGGTCGGTCCGCTGGATCGCATCCGTCGGGCCGCTCGAGACGCCGGCGAGCCGGCCGGAGCCGTCGTATTGCTTCAGCGTGACCCGGTAGTCCAGAGGCGCAGCCGTGAGCATCTCGCGGACGTCGTTCATGGCGCCAAAGCTCGTGACGTGAGTGAGCGTCTCAGCCAGCTTGTTTGATGAAACCGACTTCGGATCGCCGCTGAACGTCGTCACGCGTTTGATTCCGCCGGCCGCGTCGTACTCGCGCTCGACTGAGGCGCCGGTCGGCAGGTCCTCCTGGTACATCCGGCCCCACGCGTCGAAGCGCCCGCGCCAGACACCGACATCCCCGTCCGTCATCCAGACGGTGCGCCCCATCTCGTCGTACCCGCGCTGGCGACGGCCGGAGGAGCTGACCTGCTCGCTCTTGACGCGCCCCGCCGCGTCGTACTCGTAGTGGGTCGTGACGCCCCGCGGGCTTGTGACGTCGGAGAGCTGCCCGAACCGGTTGTACGAGTATCGGGTCTTGCCAGTCGCGAGGCCCGAGGTCTGGCCCGCCGCGGCCTGCGCGAGGTTGTTGACCGTCACGCTGACGAGCTGCTCGCGGTCGTTGTACTCGTAGACCGTCTCGACCTCGCCGTTGTCGACGTCCTTCTGGCGGCGCCGTTCGATCTTCCGGTGACCGGTCGCGTCGAAGGCCCGCGTGACGATCGCGTCGGGGACCGGATCGAACTCGGGATTCGCGCTCAGTCCGAGCGTCTCGCGCACGGGGCGGTCCCATTCGTCGTATTCGTACTTGCTGGAAGTGTGGAAGGCGGTTTCGCGCGTCGTCACGTTTCCGCGCGGACCCTTCCCGTCCTCGTCGTACGTCAGCGTCTCCTTGACTTCACCGCGCGCGATCTCGCTCGCGAAGCCGCGATCCGGCTTGCCGTTCGCATCCTTGCCGAACCCCATCGTGACGTGCGTTCCGTTCGATCCCGATCCCGTGAACTCCTTCATGCGCCCGAACGGGTCGTACTTGGAATCGCCGCCGACCGCCGTCTGGCCGGGCGCCGCGGCATAGCCGGGGCTCGCGGTCCCGTTCGGGACGGGCACGGCGTTCGTGACGGCGCGCCCCTCGGGATCGGCCGTCGTTTCGGGGATGTTGTCCACGTAGGTGCGGATTTCGCTGACCGGGGTCGGGTGCTGGGCGGTCCCTGTCGATGCGCCCCCGGCTTCGGCAATGACGTGGCCGACGTTCGCCTTCTCCAGCCGGCCGCCGCCCATGTAATCCTGCCGCGTCACGTGCCCGTCGGGCCATGCGATGTGGTCGATCCTTCCGTCGGTCCTTGCGTCGTCGAGATAAAAGTACTTCGTCGTCAGCGCGACCAGCGGCGGATTGGAGCCGGCGGGTGGGAGCGGGTCGGTGTAGCGAAGCGTCTCGACCGACTCGCGCACCGTATCGATCCGGCCGAAGGCGAACGCGTAGTCGGCCCGTAGCTGCCAGGGCGCGACGAGCGAAATCCCGTTCAACGGAGCCGCGTTGGACGAAGGGTCTGGATTCTGGAACTGCCAGGCGACGGGATCGCTGTTCGGCGGGCTGGGCGGCACGGCGAGCGACGCGACGCGGCCGGTCTCGGGGACGTAGTCGAGAGTCACGCGGTCGGTACCCGCGTCGGGGAGACGGAGGCCGGTCAGCTTCAGCTTCGGGAAGTCCTGTCCGTGAAGAGGCGCGGTGTCCTGGAGCGCTTTCGTGAACTCGTAGTGATACTGCACGGTCGGTTGCGTGTAGCTATGGCCCGCGATCGGGTTCGTCACGTCGGGGAGCTGGACGTTGGTGAGGCGGCGCAGCGCGTCGTAAAAGAACCTCACGATTCGCGGCGGCGTCGCGAAGTCCTCGATCGTCGTCAGGAGGCCGTACCGCGGGTTCGCCACGCCGCCCGAAAGGAATGGTTCCTGGTCGTACGTGAGCTTGTAGGAACGGCCCAGCTCGTCCTCGGCGCGGACGAGGGTACCGCCTCCGTCGTACAAGAGCGACAGCGTGTTGCCCTGCGAGGAAGGATCCGCGGCGCCGTGCCGATGCCGGTCCGAAAGCTCCAGGAGGCGGCCGTTCGAATCGAAGAACATGGTGTCGTGGGTGCGGCCGACCAGGCGGTACCCCGCGCCGCTCCCGAGCACCTGCAGCTTCACGTAGAGGCCCTTCGGGACGCAGAGGGTTCCGTCGGCCTCGTATCCGTCCGCGCAACCTCCATCGGTGAGCGGCGAGAACTTCCACACGTGTCCGCCGCCGTCGTGGAATTCGATCTCTCCCGTGCGCGGCAGCATCCTCAGGTGCGCGAAGAGCGACGAATTCCAGCCCGCGGCGCCGAGCGGCCCGTAGCCGAGGACACCGGATCGGTACGTGCGGTCGAACACGAACCCGACCCCGCGGCCTGCGACGGCGTGATCGGTCGCCGACAGAATGGCCTCGCCCGAGACGAGGGAGACGCTGGAGCCCGCCTCGGCGCTCCATAGCGCCGGATTCAGAGCGGGCTCGGCGAGGGAAACCTGGATGACCGAAGGGACCTCGTCCGCGAAGCCGGAGACCTGCGCGGCCCCCGTCGGAGCCGGGAAGTTGTCTCCCTGCCGGCGGAAGAAATCGAGAGCGGCGGCCGTCGGCGCGTCCCCGCCCGGAGGCTCGGCGAGATAGGCCCGCACCCAGGGTCCCGCGGCGAGCAGCTCCTTGACCGGGATCTCGGTGTTGCTGGAATCGTTTGGGAGATACGACGGCCGGCCGCACCGGCGGCATTGAGTTTTCTCGTCGGCAAACTGGGTGGGCGACTTGAGGTCCTGCTTCCCCTTCCAGTACTCGAGCTTCGCGCGAGGGTCCGCGAGGAGGAGCACGACCTCGTCGGACTCGTACAGGTTGAAAGGCTGCTGGAGACGATCTGCGGTCGCACCGGCGGCCGGCACGAGCCTCCGGAGCGTGACGAAGACATCCCGATCCGGCCAGCCTCCGCCCCCCGGGGAGGCGACCAGAGGTCCGATGTCGTCTTTCGCCAGGAACCTCGCGTCGGG
>JAMQPJ010000292.1 GCA_023717585.1 Thermoanaerobaculia bacterium | reverse complement strand
ACGCTCGGCGTCGTGGGCCGGAAGGGCTGGTTCCGGCTTAGCGTGCCGGGGCCAGGGGGCGGTCGTTACACGTCATGGTGCCGCCTCGTCGACCTCGCGCCGGACCTTTCGCGGGTCGTCCTCTACGTCGGCGCCTTTTACGACCTGCCCGCGTACCCGGAGGATTTCCGCGCGAGGCTGGAGGCCTCGCTCGGAGGCTGGCCCGGCCCGCCCGACTACGCCTTCATGCGCGCGGGCCGCAAGGACGAGGATGCGCACGAGGAGCAGGCGACGCGCCTCGCCGAGTATCTGACGAAGGTCCTCGTCTTCACGATACGGACCGAGCGCTGGGACCTCCTTCTCGGATACCAGCCGATCGTGGACGAGATCGAGCACGCCTTCGAGCCGGGCCCAGGCGGCGGCTCCCCGGAAAGAGTGGAGCGTGCGTTCCAGACCGTCGACCGCTCCGTCGCGGAGATCCTCGGGGCACTCCGTCCGGGCGATTCGATGGTCGTCCTCAGCGACCACGGCATCGTTCCTCTCACGAAAGCAGTGAACATCGAGAGGTTCTTCAAGGACAAGGGCTGGACGATCGCGAAGGAGAAGGAAGGCCTGCCGGCCGAAGCCCGGCGCGTGCAGATCAGCTCATCCAGCGGCATCGCGCACCTCTATGTGGATCCCGCGCTGCCCGCCGCGGCGAGAGACGAGGCCGCCGCCGCCCTGCTGCACGATGCGCGCGGGCTGCCGGAGGAAGTCATCGACGAAGTCCTGCTGCGGAAAGACCTTGCGCGCGTGGAGCTCGACAACCCTCGCTCCGGCGATGTCGTGGTCCTTCTGAAACCCGGCATCGAGTTCTCGCGGTCGCTTCCCGAGGTTCTCGGCCCCGCGCACCAGAAGGGCGGCCACGGCTACAGGAACGCCACGGCCGTGCTCGACGCATCGGTCATGGCGCTCGGGCCGGGAATCAAACCGGCGCGTCCCGCGACCGTCTCGATCCTCGACGTCGCCCCGCTTGCGGCGCGGGCGCTCGGGATCGAGCCTCCGCGAAGGCGCCCGTCTTCTCCGGAATAGCGCCCACGGTCGGCGCGTCCCGCCTTACGTCGTGAGGGCGCCGTACAGGTCGGGGCGCCGGTCGCGAAAGAAGCCCCACGCCGCCCTCTCGCGCCTCACGGCCGCGAGGTCGACGGTCGCCACGGCGACCCCCTCCTCGTCGCGCGAGAGCTCGGCCAGGATTTCGCCGCGCTGGTTCGCGATGAAAGACGACCCGTAGAAGACCTGCCCGTTCTCGTTCCCCACGCGGTTCGCCGCCACGAGGGGCGCCACGTTCGACACGGCGTGCCCGAGCATCGCGCGCCGCCAGAGGTCGCGCGTGTCGAGGGACGGGTTCCCGGGCTCGGACCCGATGGCGGTGGGATACAGAAGAACGTCGGCCCCCGCGAGCAGCATGGCCCGCGCCGCCTCGGGGAACCACTGGTCCCAGCAGATCCCGACGCCGAGCGCCGCGGGCTTCGCGCGCCACGCCCTGAAACCCGTATCCCCCGGACGGAAGTAGAACTTCTCCTCGTAGCCCGGTCCGTCGGGAATGTGGCTCTTGCGATAAACCCCCATCACCCTGCCGTCGACGTCGATCATCGCGAGGCTGTTGTAGTAGGTGTGCCCGGACCTCTCGAAGAACGAAACCGGGATGGCGACGCCGAGCTCCTTCGCGAGACCCGAGAAGCGGGCGATCGTGGGGTGCCCTTCGGCGGGCTTCGCCCACGCGAAGAACTCGTCTTTCTCTTCCGCGCAGAAGTACGGGCCTTCGAAGAGCTCCGGCGGCAGGACGACGGCCGCGCCCCTCCTCGCCGCCTCGCGCACGAGCGCCTCGACTTTCGAGAGGTTCGCATGGAGCGGGCCCGGCAGCGCGCACTGGACGGCCGCGAGGGTGACGTCGTCGGCCGGATTCACCGGGCGACTATAGCCGAGCCGGCGCAGCCCTCAGGGGTTCGGCGCGTGGAAGGAGCAATAGTGAGACCCTTCGTGGTTCTTGTCGTACGTGCACGGCGAGCCGCACGAGCACTTCCCAAGGCAATACCGGCTCGGCGGCGGGGCGGGCGCCGCCACCGTCGGCGCGGCCTTTACCGCGGGAGCCGCCTTCTTTTTGGGAGCCGCCTTCTTCCTCGGAGCCGCCTTCTTCTTCAGAGCGGCCTTTTTCTTCGGCGCCGCCTTGCGCGCGGCGGTCTTCTTCCCCTTCGTCGCCTTTTTTTTCTTCCCGGACTTCGCTTTCGCCATGAACCCTCCTTCACCATGAGGCTTGTGCCGGCCAGACTACCTCATCCCGCCGTCTTCGGACTGCGCAGCCGCTGGGCGAACCACCAGTGGTGGCCGCCGACATCCACGCATTCGTAGCTCCGGTCCGACCAGTAGTCCTCGCCATAGTCCGAGATCTTCGGCTCGACGCGGATCGTCGCGCCTTTGGCGCGGGCCCTCTCGCAGTGCGCGTCGACGTCGTCGACGTAGACGAACATGTTCTGGGTGTTCCCGCCGCCGACCTGTCGCGGGCTCCGCACCTGCGGGTACTTGTCGGCCTTGTCGGCGCCGGCGACCATGATCAGCCCTTCGCCGAACTCGAGCTCGGAATGCTCGATGCGTCCGCCCTCGCCCTCGACTTTCAGACGGACCTGGAACCCGAACGCGTCGCAGAGCCAGTCGATCGCCTTCGCCGCGTCGTCGTAATAGAGGGAGACGGAGATCCGCGGCCAGCCGGGGGGAGTGGGTTTCATCGGGGGCCTCCTTGGGTGACGGATGCGGTCGATTCGTCGACTGAGACCACGGGCGCTCACGCGGGCTCCTGCTGGCTGATGCAGTGGAAGGCCCCGCCTCCCTCGAGGAGCTCCTTCGCGGGAATCGAGACGGCGCGGCGCGTCGGAAAGAGCCTCGCGATGGCGGCGCGGGCGGATTCGTCGTTCGGGGCGCCGTAGGCGGGGACGATCACTGTCGTGTTCGCGACGTAGAAGTTCACGTAGCTCGCGGGCATCGCCTTCCCGCCGCCGTCCGTGACGAGCCCCGGGGAGGGTACGTTCACGACCTTCAGGCGCCGGCCGCGCGCGTCCCAGAAGGAACAGAGGTCCGCGTCGATGGCGAGGAGCGCCCGGGCGTTCGGATCGAAGCTGCCCGAGGGGCGCATGCACACGACGACTCCGGGCGAGACGAAGCGCGCGACGGTGTCGACGTGGCCGTCCGTGTGGTCGTTCAGAAGGCCGTCGCCGAGCCAGAGGACCGACCTGCAGCCGAGCGCCTCCTTCAGGCCCTCCTCGATCGCCTCGATCGTCATCCCGGGGTTGCGGTTCGGGTTCAGGAGGCACTGCCGCGTCGTGAGGCACGTCCCCTCGCCGTCCACGTCCACGGATCCGCCCTCGAGCACCCAATCGACGCGGAAGGAAGGAAGCTTCGCCGCACCGGCGATGCACGACGACACGGCGTCGTCGTGCGGCAGGACGTATTTCCCGCCCCACCCGTTGAAGGCGAAAGAAAGGCTCGCCGTTTCGCCGTTCTTGCCCTTGAGAAACACGGGCGCCGTGTCTCGCAGCCAGATGTCCCCGAACGGAATGCGGTGGAACCGGGCTCCGAGGCCGTGGAGAGCGGCCTTCGCGAGGGCCTCGTTCTCCGGGTCGGGAACGAGGATCTCGAGCCTCTCGCCCCGGGGCTTCCCCGACTCGGGACTCACGTCGGCGACCGCGCCGGCGAACGAAGTGAACGTCGCGCGAACCCTCCCGAGGGCGTCGCCCCAGAGATCCTCGTGGCTGGGCCACGCGAGCCAGACCGCCTCGTGGCGTTCCCACTCCGCGGGCTGCCGGAAACCCGCGGCGCGGGGCGTCGTCGCGGCGAAGGCCGTGCTCGTCGACGTCATCGGCGGGACTATAGAGCAGCGGTCTCCTGCGTTCGTCCCGAGACTCCCGCTCGTGGAATGCGTAATGAAGACTCGTGCCTTCGGATTTCCGGACGAAGGGCAATGCGGGATTATCGAGGACGCCACGTACAATCCCGCCGGAAGATGTCCGACGCCCCCGCGAAGACCGCGTCCACGCCGCACTATCACGACAACATCCTCCAGACGGTCGGCGACACGCCGCTCGTCCGGCTGAATGCGCTCGCGAAGGGCGTCAAGCCGCTCGTTCTCGCGAAGCTCGAGTCGTTCAATCCCGGCAAGAGCAACAAGGACCGCGTCGGGATCCACATCGTCGAGATGGCCGAGCGGGAAGGCGCCCTCAAGCCCGGCGGAACCATCGTCGAGGCGACGTCGGGGAATACCGGCCTCGGCCTCGCGCTCGCGGCCGCGGTGAAAGGCTACGCGTGCATCTGCGTGATGCCCGACAAGGTGGGACAGGAGAAGCGCGACATCCTGAAAGCGCACGGCGCGCGCGTCGTGATCACGCCGACGAGCGCCCCGCCGGGCTCGCCGGAGCGCTACACCGAGGTCGCGAAGCGCCTCGCGAGCGAGATCCGCGGCGGCTTTCTCGCGAACCAGTACTTCAACCCGCACAACCCCGGAATCCACTACCTCACGACGGGACCCGAGATCTGGCGCGACACAGCGGGCCGCGTGACGTGCTACGTCGCCTCCCTCGGGACGGGCGGCTCGACGAGCGGCGCGGGCCGCTACCTCAAGGAACAGAACCCCAGGGTGCGGGTCGTGGGCGTGGAGCCCGTGGGCTCGGTCCTGGGCGAGTACCAGAGAACGGGGAAGCTCGCCGAGTCGCACCCGTATCTCGTGGAGGGAATCGGGCAGGAGACCATCCCGGGCAACGTCTGGTTCGACGTCATCGACGAGATCCTGACGGTCACCGATCGCGAATCGTTCCACGTCATGCGCCGCCTCTCGCGCGAGGAAGGGATCTTCGTCGGCGGCTCGTCGGGCACGGCCCTCGCGGGCGCGCTGAAGGTGGCCGAGCGCATGACGGCCGAAGACATCGTCGTCGTGATGCTCCCGGACACGGGCGAGCGCTACCTGAGCAAGTTCCACAGCGACGCGTGGCTCGCGGACAACGGGATGCTCGACGCCACAGACCTGCGCGTGGGCGACCTCCTTCGGCAGAAGGCGGCGGGCGACCTTCCGCCGCTCCTCACGCTCGCGCCGTCCGACCAATTGCGTACCGCGCTTTCCCTGATCCGCAGGCACCACGTGTCGCAACTTCCGATCGTGAACGCGGCGGGGGAGTTCGTCGGAACGGTCGTGGAGCCGAAGCTCTTCGGCGCCTTGCTGGACGGCAGTGCGATGCCCGAAGATCCGGTCTCTGCCGTCATGGAGGGGCCGCTGCCGCGGCTCTCGGCGGACGAGCCCGTCGTCGCCGCAACGCGGATGCTCACGTCCGTCCACGCGCTTCTCGTCGAGATGGGCGGCCGGCCCGTCGGCATCCTCACGCGCATCGACGTCATCGGCTACGTCGCGCCCTGACGCGTGGCCGGGACGGCGGATCCGCCTTCCCCCGAGGCCGTTCAGAGATAGCGCTCCTTGACGAGACCGATGTGGTGGGCGAAGTGCCCGGCCGCGATCCACGCGAGCGCCCGCACCGTGAACGAGTTCCCGCTCGCGATGCCGGACCGCGCCCAGGCCGCGTCCGGCAGGTTGCGAAAGAAGTGTGTTGTCGCCGCCCGCACGGCCCCGAATTCCGCGAGGTGGCGCGCCCACGAGATGTCGTGCGCCGACGAGGCGGCGAGGGCGGTTTCCTGGTCGAAATCCGGAAGCGGAGAATCGAACCGGCGAGCGAACCAGAAAGCGCGGAACACGAAGAGCCGTTCGGCGTCGTTGACGTGGCTCAGCACCTCGCGGAGGCTCCACTTGCCGGGCGCGTAACGGTGCCGGGATTTCTCCTCGCCGATGCCGCCCAGGAAAGCGCGCGTCTCCTCGAGCTGGGCTTCCAGGGTCGCGCGGATGTCTCCCGGCGGAACCTTGTCGATGTACGTCGAGTAGTACGGGACGGCCTCGTGGGGGGCGGGCCTCGTGGATTCGGCGTGCGGCATTGGCGGCTCCTCCGTCGGGTGGTGGGGCGATAATCCGCCACCATGCGTCAAGCTTCAAGGCGTCAATTGCCGGCCGTTCTCGCACTCGCCGCGTGCACGGCCTTCGCGGGGGACGCTCCCATAACCCCGGCCGAGAAGGCCGCGGCGAGCGGGATCACACCCGATCGCCTTCGTGCCGACATCCGCTTCCTCGCCTCGGATCTCCTCGAAGGGCGCGCGCCCGCGAGCCGCGGGGACCGGCTCGCCGAGGCGTACATCCAGTCGCAGATGGAAGCCCTCGGCCTCAGGCCCGGAGCGCCGGGCGGCGGATGGATCCAGAGAGTTCCGCTCGTCGGAATCGAACCCGCTTTTTCCGGGCCGGCCGCGTTCCGGTCGGCGCGTGGCGCGGCGACGGGCGTGCAGGGCGAGAACTTCGTAGCGGCCTCGGGCGTCCAGAAACGCGACGTGAAGATCGCGGACGCCGAAATCGTCTTCGTGGGGTACGGCATCGTCGCGCCCGAGTACGGATGGGACGACTACAAGGACGCGGATCTCGCGGGCAAAGTCCTCCTGGTGATGAACAACGACCCGGAGGGGAGTCCGAAAGAGCCGAACCTCTTCGCCGGGAAGGCGCGTCTCTGGTACGGCCGCTGGGACTACAAGTACCTGATGGCCGCGAAGAAGGGCGCCGTGGGAGCCATCGTCATTCACACGGCGCCGTCGGCGGGCTACGGATGGCAGGTCATCCAGACGTCGTGGGACGGAGAGCTCTTCGAGCTTCCGGACGACGGCGAGCCGCGGATACAGGCGCAGATGTGGGCCACCGAAGAGCTCGCGAAGAAGCTGGCCGAGCTGGGCGGCCGGAACCTCGACGTGCTCCGTGCCTCGGCCGAGAGCCGCTCGTTCAGGCCCGTGCCGCTCGGCGTCACGATGTCGCTCGCCTTCACGAACACGATCTCCGAGAAGGCCTCGGGCAACGTCATCGGCGTCCTGCCGGGCTCGGATCCGAAACGCGCGGGAGAGGCCGTCATCTACACCGCGCACCACGACCACCTCGGCACGAAGGCGAACGCGAAGGCCGGCGAGGACGCGATCTACAACGGCGCCCTCGACAACGCCTCCGGCGTGGCGGCGGTCCTGTCCATCGCGCGCGCGTTCCACGATCTCGAGCAGGCGCCCGCGCGCTCGACGTACTTCGCGTTCGTCGCCGGAGAGGAACAGGGCCTCCTCGGCTCGGAGTACCTGGCGAAGCACCCGCCCGTGCCCGCCGGCCGCATCGCGGCGAACATCAACGTCGACGGCGTCGGCTGGTTCGGAAGGACGCGGGACGTCGTCCTCATCGGCAAGGGAAAGTCCTCGCTCGACGCCGACCTCGAGGCTCTCGCGAAGATGCAGGGCCGCCGCGTGGAAGGAGACCAGTTCCCCGACCAGGGCTCGTTCTACCGCTCCGACCAGTTCAGTTTCGCGAAGATCGGCGTTCCGGCCGCGTACCTGGAGAAAGGCACCGACGTCGTCGGAAAGCCCCCGGGATTCGGGCGCGAGCAGCAGGAGAGATTCGAAAACGCCGACTACCATCAGCCCTCCGACGAATTCCGCGAGTCGTGGGACTTCTCCGGCGCCGTCGAGGACGTGCGGCTCGCGTTCTGGCTCGGCTGCCGGGTCGCCCGCGCGCCCGGCATGCCCCGTTGGAACAAGGGCGACGAATTCGAGTCGACGCGGCTGAAGGCTTTGAAGGAGAATTGACGAAGGAGCTTCGCATGAAGAACACCGACCCGCGCGTCGACGCGTACATCGCGAAGTCTGCGCCGTTCGCGCGGCCCATCCTGACGAGCTTGCGCGCGGCGGTCCACGCGGCCTGCCCCGAGGCCGAGGAGACGCTGAAGTGGAGCTGCCCCTCGTTCGTGACGAACGGGAAGATCCTCTGCGGCATGGCGGCCTTCAAGGCGCACGCGACCTTCGGGTTCTGGCACCAGGGCATGACGGACGTGCTCGGCGAGGACGGCGGCAAGGCCGACACGGCCTGGGGAAGTCTCGGCCGCATCACGGGCGTCGGCGACCTGCCGCCCGCGAAGACGCTGCGCGTCTGGATCCGCAAGGCCGCTGCTCTCAACGCCTCGGACGCGCCGTCGCGCCCGCGTCCCGCCCGCAGGCCCGCCGCGCCGGTCGCCGTTCCGCCGGACCTCTCGGCCGCGCTGAAGAAGAACCGGAAAGCGGCGGCGACGTTCGAGAGCTTCCCTCCGAGCCACCGGAGGGAATACATCGAGTGGATCACGGAGGCCAAGCGCGACGAGACGCGGCAGAAGCGCCTCGCGACGACGCTGGAGTGGCTCGCGGAAGGCAAGGCCCGGAACTGGAAGTACGAGAACTGCTGAGGAGGAATCGATGAATACGCGTGAGTACTTCACCCAGTGTTTCAAGGCCGAGGTTCCGAAGTTCGTCCGTGTCCTCAAGGCCGTGCCCGAGGCCGAGGCCGGATACCGCCCGCACCCGCGGTCGATGTCGGCGGCGGACATCGCGTGGCTCCTCGCGGGCGAGCTGAAGGACGCCTGCGACATCCTCGACAAGGGCGAGGTGAATTTCATCCAGCGCCCCACGCCCGCGCTGTCCGACTCGGTGAAAGCGTACGAAAAGAACGCCGCCGCGTTGAAGCGCCGCCTGCCGAAGATCAGGGACGCCGCGTGGAAGAAGAAGGCCCGCTTCCTCGTGGACGGCAAGGTCGCGTGGGAGGCGCCGCTCGGCGAAATGCTGTGGGGCTTCCTCTTCGACGGGATCCACCACCGGGGACAGCTCTCGACGTACCTTCGTCCGATGGGCGCGAAGGTGCCGTCGATCTACGGGCCCTCGGGAGACGACCCGGGTCACTGACGGGCTCTGCTAAAATCGTCGCATGAAGAGACTGAGACTCGCTCTCGCCCCCGTCGCCGTCCTCGTCCTTCTCCTCGCCGCCCCGGCCTCGACAGCCGCCGATCAGCCCGCCGCGGGCGACAAGGCGCCCGCGTTCTCGCTTTCGAGCCAGGACGGGACGGTGGTCACGCTCGAACAGAACAAGGGGAAATGGGTCGTCCTCTACTTCTATCCGAAGGACTTCACGTCCGGTTGCACGGTGGAGGCCCACAACTTCCAGCGCGACCTCGCGAAGTACGAGAAGGCGAACGCGGTGATCCTCGGCGTTAGCCTCGACTCGGTGGACTCGCACAAGGGCTTCTGCGCGAAGGAAGCGCTGACCTTCAAGCTCCTCGCCGACACCGAGGCGGCCGCCACGAAGGCGTACGGATCTCTCTCGACGTATCAGGACAAGACGTACTCCGCGCGGAACACCTTCCTGATCGACCCGGCCGGTGTCGTCCGGAAGGTTTACGTGAAGGTCAGCCCGGCGACCCATAGCGACGACGTGCTCGCGGATCTCGCCGCCCTTCAGGCCCCGAAGTAACGGCGGACTGGAGATCCCGATGCCTTACGACCCCCGGATGATCCAGCCCTTTCGGGACGAGCTCACGCAGGCGGGCTTCACCGAGCTCTTCACGGCTGCCGCTGTGGACGCCTCTTTCACACAGAAGGGCACGACACTCGTCGTCGTGAATTCCGTCTGCGGCTGCGCCGCCGGCCAGGCGCGCCCCGGCGTCGCGCTGGCGGTCAAACACCCGCTCCGCCCCGAGAGGCTCGTCACCGTGTTCGCGGGGCAGGACCTCGAGGCGACGTCGCGCGCCCGCTCTTACTTCACGGGCGCTCCGCCGTCTTCGCCTTCGATCGGCATTCTCCGGGACGGGAAGCTCGTCTACCTCCTCCAGCGTCACGAGATCCAGACGATGGACGCGCGCGCCGTCGCGGGCGCACTCGGCGCAGCCTTCGAGACCGTGTCGGGCGGCCGGTCGGCCGCGACCTCCGTCCCCGCCGGCGCCCGCGAGCTGCCTGCCCGCGTCTGACCGCTCCTCCGCGGCTATCCAATGCCTTTTCCGTAAGGAGGGATCCGGGCGGCGCACTCCCGTGTGTGCGCCTGTTCACGTCGTCTCTCCTCGCGGCGGTGCTCCTGGTTTCGGGGCGGGCTGGGGGTGCGACGAAGAGCGACGTGCTCGACTCCGCGGTCAAGGCCGCCAACCGACTCCAGACGATCCGGTCCGTGGGGCGAAATTGGGAAGACGTGCCCTACCTGGTGGGTCTCCTGCTCGTCGCCGAGCAGCTCGAGAAGCGGACGCCGGGCTCGGGACAGCTCTGGATCGATCGCGTCGCCAACGTGATCGGAGGCGGTGACGCGCCCATCGCCAACGGTGACTACGCCGGGTACGCGCAGGCCGCCATGGATCTCTACCGGCTCGCGTCGCCGGCCGACACGGCGACGAGGGCGGCCCTTCTCCAGGCAACTGACGGGCCGATCGAGTTCGCGGCCCATGCGCTCCGGACCACGCCTTCGAACAGTCCTCCCCTGGTGCCCTGGTGGGTGGACGGCGGCTACGGCACGCGGTTCTGGGTGGACGACCTCTTCACGCTGCCTCCCTGGCTCGCCATGCGAGGCGCGAAACGTGACGGACTCCCGGCCGACCCGACGGCGCGCGACCTCGCATATGAATGGATCGAGAGCTATCTCTACGACCACCGCCCGTCGACGACGGACGCAATGGCCGCAGCCGTGCCGAGTGAACGCCAACGCGCCGGGCCGCTGCTTTGGAACCCCGGCCTCTCGCTCTTCCGCCACGATCCGGGCTCCGGCGCGACGAACTACTGGGGGCGGGGCAACGGATGGGCCGCGTGGGGGCTCGCGTGCTCGGCCCGGTATCTCGACGCTCCCTACGGTGGCGGCCGATACGACGAGGTCGTCGACAGAACCGGAATTCGCGAACTCCTCTCGCGATTCGCGAGCGCGCTGGTTGCGCACCGTTCGGACGACGGCGGGTGGCCGACGGATCTCGCGCACCCCGAGACCTGTCCCGCAAGCGAGACTTCGGCGACCGGCCTCATCACATACATGCTGGCGAAGGGTGTCAACGAGGGATGGCTGGATCGCACCGCGTTCACTCCGATCGTATTGAAGGGGTTTTCTCTTCTTCTCGGCCGGCTCGATGCGCGGGGCGACCTCGCAGGCATTCAGCCACCCGGGACAGGTCCCGACTGCGGAGTGACGACGTCGAATGATCCGGCAGTGGATGTCTCTTATGGAGTGGGAGCGTTCCTCCTTGCGGCTTCCGAAACTCTGAAACTTCCGGACGTCGACCTCGCGACGCTCGAGAACGTCGCGTCGCGGCCGGTCGATCGCACGCCCATCGGGCGGACCTGGCTCCTCGCGATGCCCGATGGTTGCGACCGACACGAGGTTCTGCTGACCAATGAGGGAACGAGGCCCGTCCACGCGCGCCTGGAATCTGGAAGCGGGGCGCTCGCCGAGACCGAATCGGCGGACGTCGCGCCTGGCGGCTCGGTTGTTCTCGGGATCGCGCGCGCCGACGCGGAGGGAGAGCCTTTCGTCTTCACCCTCCGATCCGACGGCGACATTGCCGTTCGACCGCGCGCGGTGTGCGGAGAGGCCACCGGAGTGGACGACGGGACCGAGCCCTTCGTGCGCCCTCGGTCGAGGCGCGCGGGAATCGCCGTCCCGCTCTGGACCGCGCTCGCCGGGGGAGAAGGGACGACATTCGTCCAAAAGGGCGGAGGTCTCCTGCGGCTTGGAGGAAAAAACACATCGCCCAATCCGGCGTCGATGCTTCTGGAAATCCACGCCGCCGACGGGGTACTTGTTGAGCGGTCCACGCGGGAGCTGCCCCCGGGCGACGCGGTTCTCGAGACCCGGTTCGTGCCCGCTGGATCGCGTGTGATCCTCTCGAACGCGTCCGAGGGCGCCGCCCTGGTGCCTCTGGAATTCCCGCAGGGCCGCTGAGAGCCCGTTAGGAGCGGCGCCGCTCGCCCCCGACTCCGCGGACGCGCTCCTCGACGCTGGCCTTCGTCGCGCCGAGCGCCTGCGCGAGCGCGTCGACCGCCGTCCGCGCTCGCCCGATGTCGCCGCACGTGAAGAGGTCGACCGCCGCTTCGCCGCGCTCGGGCCACGTGTGGATCGTGAGGTGCGATTCGGAGATGACGACGACGCCGCTGACACCCTGCGGACTCAGCTTGTGGATGTGGATGCCGAGCACCTTCGCGCCCATCGCCTTCACGGCGTCCACGAGCAGCGTCTCGACGAGGATGGGATCGTCGAGCGTCGCGAACGGCGCGCCCGCGACGTCGAGCAGGAAGTGCACGCCGAGCGGACTCACCGGATCCCCATCGCCGCCACGGCGGCCGCGTTCGCGGGCTTGACCTTCCAGAGGAACGCGTCCCAGACGTAGTGCGTCGCCTGCGGGAGGGCGAGGAGGGGAACGATCAGCGCGAGGAGCAGCGCGCCGGGGTCGAGCGCGGGTCCGGGGAAGAGCATGGCGTGATCGTGCCAGACGAGGCGGTCCCAGCCCCACTCCTCCGCGAACGCGATGAGGAGAATGGGAAGGGCGAAGGGGACGAGCTTCGGGGCCATCCGGTCGACGAGAGAAGGCGCTTCTCCCGCGGCGAAACACGCTTCCGCGCGGGCTTTCGACGTAAACCAGACGAGGCCCATGTACGGAATGCCGTGGACGAAGACGTTCATGACCGTGAACGCGTAGTCCGAGTCGAAGGCGACGATTCCGAGGTGCCACGTCGCGGCGGTCGAGAGGACGATCAGGATCTTGCCCCACGACAGGGGGCGGCCCGCGCGGGAGCGCGCGACCTCCTTTCCGATCCACGCGACGAAGATCCCCGCGTAAACCACGAAAGCGGCGCGGCTGACGCCTTCGGGAAGGCCCGACAGGAAGTCGCCCCTCAGGAACCACTGGAATCTCCGGGGGAGGTGCGCGTGCCAGAAGAGAAGCGGCGTCAACGTCGCCCCGTAGATCGCGGCGGCGTCGAGGAGGCGGCCGTCCCGTCCCTCGCCGTTCTTCCGGCGGTACAGCGCGACCCAGCCGTACTGCTGCCGGACGAAGTGAAACACCGCGAGATAGGCGAGGACCCGCCAGAAGACGAGCGGCGAAACGGAGTACGCGACGACGCCCGCGCACCATGCCGCGACGGGGACGCCCGCGTAGAGCCAGAGGCGCCGGGAGGCCGCCCGGCCTTCCGAAAGGACGCGCCAGCCCGTGGACCAGACGTGCGCCACGTCCACGCCCACGACGGCGACGAGGAACAGCCACGGGGGAGCGTCTCCGTCGAGGAGGCCGGTCGCGTGGCCGATCCCGAGGAAGAGCAGCGCGACGGCCGTCGAGCCTCCGAAAAGGAGAAGGTCCGTGCGCTTTCCGAAAAGCCATGGGGAGTTCACGGGGAGAGCCATGTTAGCCCGCTGCCATCGAGGCGAACCGCGTGCCGCGCGCGGCGAGGATCCCCTCGGCCGCGCGGACTCCGGCGTCCTGAGCTTCCTCGAAGAGCGGGAGCCCGGCGGAGTCGGCGTGCGCGAAGAAGACTCCGCCCTGAGGGGCGAGGCGGCGGGCCGGGCTCGAGAGGAAGCCCGGCGTCGGCCGCGCCATCGCATGGCCCCAGCGCACGACGTCGAGGTTCGTGACGAGGCCGGGAAGGTCGCGGTGCGCCCGGGAGAGATCCGCGAGGGCGGCCGACGCGAGGTCGTCCCAGGAAGCGCCGAGGAGCTTTGCCCGCGCGGCCGCCGGGGTGTCATCCGTCAGAGGCAGGTAGTACGTGAAGACGGTCGGTCCATGGTCCCGGCCGGACTGATGCGTCGCGACAACGTACCCGAGCGAGCGCGAATCGTGAAGGACGTTGTCCCACGCGAGGGGAAAGCCGCGTTCCTCGGGCCGGGCGCGGAGCGTGAGGTTCGCGACCAGCCACGGCGCCCACGACATGTCCTTCAGGAATGCGGGCGGTGCCGCGCGCCACGGCGCGAAGACGCGCACGGCGGCGAATTTCGGCAGCGCGAGGATCGCGTGAGCGGCCTCGACCGCGACGACCTCCTTGCGAGCGGCGTCGAGGAAGCGGAGCGTCACGGGCGCCCCTGCCTTCGTCGCCGGCGCCACATCGAACACGAGGGAGGCCGGCGCGAGGCGTCCGGCGGCGCTCTTCGCGAGCAGTTCGACGAGGCGGCCGTTGCCTTCGGGCCACGTGAGGAATTCCGAAGGGTCCTCGTCGTCGTCCTCGCCTGGCAGCCGGGCCGCGTGGTAGTGAAGGCCCGCCCACGCCGACGTGCCGTCGAGGTTCGTGCCGAAGTCGTCGCGGCAGCCATACTCGAGGAGCCACGAGAGGCGCGGCGACGTGTAGCCCTTCGCGCGCATCCACTCGGCCATCGTGACGCGGTCGAGAGCCATGAGATCGCCGTCGTCGGACGAGAGGCGCGTGGGAATCGCGAACGCGCGTCGCCCTCGCGTGTCCCTCCGCGCCGCGAGGCCGTTCGCCTCGCGCTGGAAGCGCGCGAGCTGGGCGAGGTCCTCGGGCGAGGCGCCGTCTCGCGGG
>JAMQPJ010000188.1 GCA_023717585.1 Thermoanaerobaculia bacterium | reverse complement strand
TCGCTCGTGAAGTTCCTCGAGGAGAACGGCATCGGCCGTCCCTCCACGTACGCCGAGATCATGCGCAAGATCGAGGACCGCGAGTACGTGAGGAAGAAAGACCGGCGCTTCACGCCGACGCCTCTCGGGCGCGTCATCGTCGACCTCATGCGCGAGGGCTTCGACGACTTCTTTCAGACCGAGTACACCGCGAAGATGGAAGAGGAGCTGGACGAGGTCGAGGAGGGAAAGCTCGACTGGCGAAAGGCGCTCGCGGAGTTCGACGGCAAGTTCGTGAAGGATCGCGACAGGGCGAAAAAGAAAATGGTTTCGCTCAAGGCGGGGCTCCCGCTCGCGGACGTGAGGAAGCGCTTCACCGACTTCCGCCTCACGAACGACCCCGGAGACACGTGTCCGAAGAGCGGGCATCCCCTGAAGCTCAGGATGGGCAAGGCTGGCCTCTTCATCGCATGCGGCGGGTATCCCGAATGCGACTTCACGCAGGACATCCCCGAGGTCGAGGAAGATCCGATCGACGGATCAGACCTCGAAGGTCAGACTTGCGAGGAATGCGGCAGCCCGATGAAGCTCCGCACCGGGAAGAACGGGTCCGCATTCCTCGGCTGCACGGCCTATCCCGTCTGCCGCAACACCGTCCCCGTGAAAGTCGCTGGCGGGAAGGCCGAAGCGAAGCCCGACGTGCCGACGGGCGAGAAGTGCCCGAGCTGCGGCCACGCCCTCGTGACGCGCCACGGGCGCTTCGGCGACTACGTCTCGTGCTCGAACTACCCCGCGTGCCGCTTCAAGCCGCCGAAGCCGGTGACGCTCACGGGCGTGAAGTGCCCGACGTGCAAGGTGGGCGACATCCTCGTGAGGCGCGGGCGTTTCGGTCCCTTCTACGGCTGCTCGAACTACCCCGCGTGCGAACGGAACTTCCGGGCGCGGCCGGTGCCGAAGGCCTGTCCGAACTGCAAGGCGCCGTATCTCCTCGTGCGCGACCGCAAGGCCGGCCCGTTCTACGTCTGCGAGAGGGAGGGCTGCGGCCTCGACGTTCCGGCCGCCGATCTCGAGCTCTACCAGCCGGCGACGCGCATTCCCGAGGGCGCGCTCGAGGCCGCGATCGCCGAGGCGCGCGCGCCCGCCCCCGTGAAAAGTGCCAAGAAGCGCGCGCCGCGCGCGAAGGCAACCGCCGAACTCGCGGGCGGCCCGCCGGCGGAGGCCGCTCCGGAAAAAATCGGCCCGGCGAGGAAGAGCCGGAAAAAGAGCTGACCCGCTCGCCTCGGAAGAAGGAGCGCTGGAATAACGCGAAAGCCTCACGCGTTTCGCGTCGCATGAGCGAATCCCGCAGCGTTTCCCGCGTCGTGCCCGGAGTCGTCACCCTCGAGGGCGGAGGCTTCCAGGTGCGCCGCCCGTTCCCGACGCCCGCTCTCGCCGGGATCGACCCGTTTCTCCTTCTGGACGAAATGGGCCCGACGGATTACGCGCCGGGGAAGGCCGTGGGCGCGCCCGACCATCCGCACCGCGGCTTCGAGACCGTGACGTATCTCCTCGCGGGCGCGATGCGTCACCGCGACTCGCGCGGCCACGCCGGAGCGCTCGCGCCGGGCGACGTCCAGTGGATGACGGCCGGCGACGGCGTCGTTCACTCCGAGATGCCGGACCCGGAATTCCAGAGGACGGGCGGCCTCATGCACGGCCTCCAGCTCTGGGTGAACCTCCCGAAAGCGGACAAGCGCATGCGCCCTCGCTACCAGGAAATCCCCGCGGCGCGGATCCCCGAGGCGACGAGCGCAGACGGGGTAGTCCGAGCGCGAGTGCTCGCGGGCGAAGCGCTCGGACAGAAGGCCGTCATCGAGACGCGGACGCCGATCCTGTACCTGCACTTCACGCTCGAGCCGGGCGGCCGCCTGACGCTGCCCGTGCCCGAAGGCTTCAACGTCTTCGCGTACGTCCTCTCCGGCGAGGGCCGGTTCGGGGCGGACGGGACGCGGGGCGGCGCCGGGGACTGCGTGATCTTCGGGACCGGCGCGGGCGACGTGGCGATCGAGGCGACGTCGAAGATGGACGTTCTCGTCATCGGCGGTAAGCCGCTGAACGAGCCCGTCGCCCGCTACGGCCCGTTCGTCATGAACACGAAGGCCGAGATCGTCGAAGCCTTCGAGGACTTCGAAGCCGGGCGGATGGGCTCGATCGAGCCTGCGGTCGGCTGAGCCC
>JAMQPJ010000186.1 GCA_023717585.1 Thermoanaerobaculia bacterium | reverse complement strand
GTCATGCGTAACGCCCTTCTCGACGCGGGCGTGAACCCGGAAGACGTCGCCTACGTCAACGCGCACGGCACGTCCACCCCGCACGGGGACCGGATCGAGACGATCGCCATCAAGCGGGTGTTCGGCGACCACGCCAAAACGCTCTCCGTCTCCTCGACGAAATCCATGACCGGACATCTTCTGGGCGCCGCGGGCGGCTTCGAGGCCGGCGTCCTCGCGCTCGCGATGCGCGATGGCGTGATTCCGCCCACGATCAACTACGCGACGCCGGATCCCGACTGCGATCTCGATTACACGCCGAACACGGCGCGCGAGAAGAAGCTCGCGATCGGCCTTTCGAACTCCTTCGGGTTCGGCGGGACGAACGCCAGCCTCCTCATGCGCCTCCTCTAGCGGAGGACATCGAGATTCGACGCGTCTTCGTGGTCGCGGCCGCCGTCGCGACGCTCGCGATTCTCGGCGCGGGATTCTTCGTCCTCCGCGGGCGGCGGCCCTTCGTTTCCCGATTCGACGCCGACATCAGGCGTCTCGTGTCGCCGGGACGGATCGGCGAAACTCTGGAGGTCCTCGCGAAGAGCCCGCATCGCGCGGGCACGCCGGCGAACGCGGCGGTGGCGGACGAGATCGCGCGGCGCCTGACGGCCGCCGGGCTCAAACCCTGGAGCGACGTCCATGACGTCGAGCTCTGGGAACCCGTGGCGCTCTCGCTCGCGCTCACGAAGCCGGTGCCGAAGAGCTTCGATCTTCACGAGCGCGCGCTCGCCGAGGACCCGGCGACGGCGGTTGCGAAGGCAGAACTGCCCTTTCTCGCGTACGCGCCGGACGCCGACGTCGAGGCGCCGGTCGTGTACGCGGGCTTCGGCGCCCCCGCGGATTTCGCCGCTCTCAGGAAGGCGGGCGTCGACGTGCGCGGCAAGATCGCGCTCGTCAAGGCGCAGGGCGTCTGCCGCGGAATGAAGACGTTGGCGGCCGAGCGCGCGGGCGTTGCCGGCCTCCTGATCTACATCGAGCCGCGCGACCAGGGCATCGTGAAGGCTCCCTATCCTCTCGGGCCGTCGACGAACCGCTGGGCGGCCTCCCGCGGCACGCTCCTCAAGTATTTCCTTCGTCCGGGCGACCCGCGGCGCGCAAGAGCTGCAGGGGTCGACACGCAGCCGAAGATCCCGGCACTCGCGATCTCGCAGGACGTCGCCGAGGCGCTGCTCAGGGAAATCGGCGGCCCCGCGCCTCCGGCCGACTGGAAAGGCCTCCTCGACGCGCCCTACAGGCTCGGTCCGGGACCAGCGCGCGCGCGGATGACGGTTCGCGGGAAGACGGTGCGCGCGTCGCTGCGCAACGTCCTCGCGACGATTCCGGGAGGCGATCCGAAAGCAGCGCCGGTCGTCCTCGGCAGTCACATCGACGCCTGGGTCTACGGAGCGGTCGACCCGTCTTCCGGCGCGGCGGCCGTGCTCGAGGTCGCGGCTGTTCTCGCGACTCTCGCGGAGCGCGGCTGGGCGCCCTCCCGGCCGGTCGTGTTCGCGTTCTTCGACGGCGAAGAGTTCGGCATGCTCGGCTCGACGCGCTGGCTCGAGCCGCGCCTGACGGGCGTCGACCTTCCCGCCCTCGCGTTTCTCAACGTGGATTCGGCGGTCCGGGCGAACGACTTCTATGCGTCGACGACGCCGGGGCTCCGAGGTCCGCTTGCCGAAGTGCTCGCGCTCGTCAGCGACCCCGATTCGGGGAGGTCGCTTCTGGAGACCTCGGGCGAGCCTGCCCTCCCCGGGTTTTCGAGCGACGCCGCGCCATTCCTCGGATTCAGCGCGACGCCCGTCGCCGAGCTGAGCTTCGGCCGCTGGTACGGCAGCTACCACACCCTTTACGACACGGCGACGTGGCTGAAGCGCTTTGGCGATCCCGGATTCCGTCGCACGGCGGTCCTCGCGCGCGTCGTGGCCCTTTACGTCGGTGCGCTCGCGACCCCGCGGTTCTTCCCCCTGCGCTTCGTGGAGCTTTCCGACTTCACGAACCGCGAGATCCGCGAGATCCAGGGACGACATCCCGAGTCGATCGCCTGGGTGCCCCAGACGGCCCGGTCGCTCACGAACCAGATCGAAGGCTTCGAGGCAGGGGCGCGAGCCTGGGAAGGCCGCACGCGCGCGTCGCGAGGCCCGGGAAAGGACGCGGGGCAATTCGACCGCAACGTCTCGCTCGCGCTCGGCGCGTTCGGCTCACACGGAGAGGCGTTCGGCCGCGGCTGCCGGCTCTGGGGACCGTCGCCCGAAACGGGTTGCGGGGCACTGGGGCTGCCCGCGCTGGAGGAAGCCGTGAGCCGAAGCGACCGCGCGGCCGCGGCGCGTGAGACCGATCGCCTCGCGGCCGCGTTCTCTCGGGCGCGCGAGCAGCTCGCGATCGCGAACCTCCTCGCCGAAGGAGGCCGGCGCGCGCGTCCGGGGTCCGCGGGCGCGCGCAGGCCGTGACGCGCCGGCTGGGCGCCGCGGCCGTTCTCGCCTTCGTTGCTCTCGAGGCATGTGCGCGTCCCGATCCGGTCGCGCGGCGCGCTTCGCGCCTCGAGCTCCTCGTGGACGGCCGCCGGATCGAAAGGACCGTCGAGACGCTCGCCCGCGTTCCGCACCGGGCGGGGACTCCGGCGCAGCGCGCGGTGATCGCCGCCGTCGTCGAGATCCTCCGCGCGAACGGCCTCGAGACCGCAGTCGTCGAGCAGAAAGTGAGTCTGCCGGAGCCCGTCGAAGCCTCCCTGGTCGTCGAAGGGGCCGCGGGGCGGGCCTTCGACCTCGCCGAGCGCGCGCTCGCCGGCGACCCTTACTCCGAGGCGGCTCCCCTCGAGGTCCCCTTCTTCGCCTGGGCTCCCGACGGCGATGTGTCCGCGCCGGTCGTCTACGCGAATCACGGGGCGCGCGAGGACTACGACGTCCTGCGCCGGGCCGGCATCTCCGTGAAAGGCGCGATCGTCCTCGCGCGGTCG
>JAMQPJ010000143.1 GCA_023717585.1 Thermoanaerobaculia bacterium | reverse complement strand
CGTCGTTCAGACCGAGAGTGCAGGACCCCTCGCACGGAGCGGGACAGACCCGGCCCGTGAACTCGGGGAAGTTGTTCGTCTGGTGGAGGCGAACGGCCGCCTCCTTCCACTGGCCGCGCCAGACGAGGTCGTTCCAGTCGGGAATCAGGTTGTGCACGGGGCAGCCGGAGGCCATTCCCCCGATGAGCTTCCCCGTGTGGCAGAACGGAGTCCCGCAGTCCATGCACCGGGCGCCCTGCCGGCGCAGCGTCGCCTCCGGCACCGGGGAATGCCACTCGTCCCAGTCCTTCACGCGCTCCTCGGGCCGGCGGGAGGCTTCGGCCTCGCGGCGAAACTCGAGGAATCCGGTCGGTTTGCCCATCGTCAGTTCCCGCTCACGCGCACCGGGTTCTGGGCGTTCTCCTCGAACGCGGCCATGACGGCCTCCTCCTCCGAGAGCCCGCGCTCGCGCATCCGGGCCTGCGACTCGAGGACGCGGCGGTAGTCGTGCGGGAGGATCCGGACGAACCTGGGGAGCCACGCCTTCCAGTCCTCCAGGATTCTCCGGGCCACCGAGCTCTGGGTGTATGCCGCGTGCCGCCTCACGAGCTCCTGCAGGATTCCCGCCTCGGCGACGTCCACGACCGGGCCGAGGCCCACGAGCTCGGTGTTGCAGCGCGTCGCGAAGTCGCCCTTCTCGTCGAGCACCCACGCGACCCCGCCGGACATGCCGGCCCCGAAGTTCCGGCCCGTCCGACCGAGGACGACGACCTGTCCTCCGGTCATGTACTCGCAGCCGTGGTCGCCTATCGCCTCGACGACCGCCTGAACGCCGCTGTTGCGGACGCAGAAGCGCTCGCCGGCCTCGCCGCGGATGTAGGCCTCACCGGAGGTCGCGCCGTAGAAGGCCACGTTTCCGATGATGATGTTGTCCTCCGGGACGAAGGTGGAGCCGGCCGGCGGGACGACGACGAGCTTGCCGCCCGAAAGTCCCTTGCCGACGTAATCGTTCGCGTCCCCTTCGAGGAGGAGCGTGAGGCCGCGCGGGATGAAGGCTCCGAAGCTCTGCCCCGCGGAGCCCTGGAAGCGCAGACGGATGGTGTCCTCAGGCAGCCCTTCCCCTCCCCACCTTCTCGTGACCTCGCTCCCGAGCATCGTGCCGACGACCCGGTTCTCGTTCCGGATCGGAAGGGTCGCCGTGACGGGCGTCCGGTTTTCGAGGGCGGGCCGGCAAAGCGGAATGAGCGTCGTGGCGTCGAGGGCCTCCTCGAGGCCGTGCTCCTGGGGGATCCGGCACGTCCTCTTCACGTCCTTCGCGACCGTCGGCTTGAAGAGGATCCGCGAGAAGTCGAGCTTCCGCGCCTTCCAGTGATCGACCGCGCGGCGCATCTCCAGCCGCTCGCTCCGGCCCACCATCTTGTAGAAGGACCGGTATCCGAGATGAGCCATCAGCTCGCGCACCTCCATGGCGACGAATCGCATGAAGTTGACGACGTGCTCAGGCTCGCCCGTGAACTCCTTCCGGAGCTGGGGGTCCTGCGTCGCCACGCCGACCGGGCACGTGTTCAGGTGGCAGACGCGCATCATGATGCAGCCGAGAGCGATCAGCGGAGCGGTCGAGAAGCCGAACTCCTCGGCGCCGCGGAGCGCCGCGATGACGACGTCGCGCCCCGTCTTGAGCTGGCCGTCGGTCTCGAGGGCGACGCGGCTCCGGAGATTGTTGAGGACGAGGACCTGGTGCGTTTCGGCGAGGCCCAGTTCCCATGGGATCCCGGCGTGCTGGATGCTCGTCAGGGGTGACGCCCCCGTTCCGCCGTCGTGTCCGCTGATGAGGATGACGTCGGCGTGCGCCTTGGCCACCCCGGCCGCGATCGTCCCGACCCCGGCCTCGGCGACGAGCTTCACGCTGATCCGGGCCTCCGGGTTCGCGTTCTTCAGGTCGTGGATCAGCTGCGCGAGATCCTCGATCGAGTAGATGTCGTGATGCGGGGGAGGGGAGATGAGGCCCACGCCCGGCGTGGCGTACCGCACCTTGGCGATCCACGGGTAGACCTTGGGACCCGGGAGCTGGCCTCCCTCGCCCGGCTTGGCCCCCTGGGCGATCTTGATCTGGAGCTCGCGGGCCTTCACGAGGTACTGGCTCGTGACACCGAACCGCCCGGAGGCGACCTGCTTGATGGCGCTGTTCTTCGAGTCGCCGCCCGGAAGCGGCTCGTACCGGACGGGATCCTCGCCCCCTTCGCCCGTGTTGCTCTTTCCGCCGATCCGGTTCATGGCGATGGCGAGCGCCTCGTGCGCCTCCTGGCTGATGGAGCCGTACGACATGGCGCCCGTCTTGAACCGGGCGAGGATCGCCTCGACCGGCTCCACCTCCTCGAGCGGGACGGATCTGGCGAGCGGGCGAAAGTCCATCAGGCCCCGCAGCGTCACCGGGTGCTTCCCCTGCCGGTTGACGAGCTCGCTGTACCGCTTGAAGAGCTTGTAGTCGCCCGTGCGGCAGGCGGTCTGGAGAGAGTGAATGGCTTCGGGCGTGTTGAGGTGGTCTTCGCCGTCCCGGCGGTACTGGTAGCGGCCCCCGGTCCCGAGCGTCGTGTGCTCCACGGGGCGTTTCGGGTAAGCCCAGTCGTGCCGCAAACGCACCTCGCGCGCGATCGCGTCGATTCCGATTCCGGAGATCCGCGTTGGCGTTCCGGTGAAGTACTCGTCGATGAAGTCCTGCGAGAGCCCGAGCGCCTCGAAGACCTGCGCGCCCTGGTAGCTCTGCACCGTGGAGATCCCCATCTTGGAGATGACCTTGACGATCCCCTTGTTGACGGCCTTGACGTAACGCTTCTCGGCGGCGTCGGCGCTCCCCTCGATCATCTCCTGGCGGATCTGGTCGTGAATCGTCTCGAACGCGAGGTAGGGGTTGATGGCGCTCGCGCCGTAGCCGATGAGGAGACAGAAGTGGTGGACCTCGCGCGCCTCGCCCGTCTCCAGAACCAGCCCGACGCGCGTCCGCGAGCCCTCTCGGAGGAGGTGGTGCTGCACCGCCGCGAGAGCCAGAAGGGCGGGAATCGGGGCGTCCGTGGCGTCGTGGCCCCGGTCCGAGAGGATCAGGACATTGTGCCCTTCGGCGATCGCCTCGCTGCACCGGCGGCGGAGGTCCTCGATCGCCTTCCGGAGGCCGGCTCCGCCGTCGTGCACCGCAAAGAGCATCGGCAGGGTGATCGACCGGAAACCCTTCGATCCCGGCCTGCCGTCGAGCGCCCGGATCTTCTCCAGCTCGACGTTCAGAAGCACCGGAGTCGGCAGGTCGAAGTGAAGCGCGGCCGTGGGGCTCGGCTCGAGGAGGTTCTCCTCCGGCCCGATCGCCGTGTCCACGGCCATGACGATCGCCTCGCGGTCGGAGTCCACCGGCGGGTTCGTGACCTGGGCGAAGAGCTGCTTGAAGTAGTCGTAGAGAGGCTGGGGACGCTCGGAGAGGACGGCGAGCGGGATGTCCGTCCCCATCGATCCGATCGGCTCGGTCCCCTGAATCGCCATCGGGTTCACGAGCATCCTCACGTCCTCGAGCGTGTATCCGAACGTCTCCTGGCGCCTGAGGACGGTCTCGTGATCCGGCTCGATGACCGCCGGGGGATCGGCGAGGTCGCGCAGCCTCACGAGGTGCTCCTCCAGCCAGAGCGCGTACGGCTCGGCCGAAGCGAGCGTGGCCTTGATCTCCTCGTCGGGGATGATCCGCCCTTCCGCGGTGTCCACGAGGAACATCCTCCCGGGCTGCAGGCGCCCCTTCCGGAGGACGCGCTCGGCGGGGATGTCGAGAACGCCCACCTCCGAGGCCATGACGACGAGGCCGTCCTTCGTCGCGACCCAGCGTGCGGGGCGCAGGCCGTTCCGGTCGAGGACCGCGCCGATCCGGGTTCCGTCCGTGAAGGCGATCGAGGCCGGACCGTCCCAGGGCTCCAGGAAGCACGAGTGGAACTCGTAGAACGCCTTCAGCTCCGGGCTCATCGACTCGTGCCGGCTCCACGGCTCCGGGATCATCATCATGAGCGCGTGCGGGAGCGACCGGCCCGCGAGGAGGAGGAGCTCGAGGACGTTGTCGAACATCGCCGAGTCCGATCCGTCGGTGTCGATGACGGGGAGAACCTTCCTCAGG
>JAMQPJ010000098.1 GCA_023717585.1 Thermoanaerobaculia bacterium | reverse complement strand
CGACGCGGAGGCGGCGGCACTCCTCCTGCGCGACTGGTTCTTCGAGCGCGACGAGGCGCGCGGCGCGCGCTAGGCGCGCCGGAGCCACCCGTGTACAGCGGTCCCGCGAACCGCAAGCGCCACGTCTACCCCCTGCTCTCGTGGGTGCTGGCCCTCGTCGTGCTCCTCCTCGCCGTCGGCCTCTCGCTCGTGCTCTTCTTCGTGCGCGCGCCCTATCAAGGCTATGCCGGTGAGGACGTCGTCGTCTCGATCGCGCCGCGCACGGCTTCGATGACGATCTTCTCGCTCCTCGAGTCCAAAGGCGTTCTCAGGGACGCCCGCCTCGGCCTGGTCGCCCTCAAGATCTTCCACCAGGGAAAGACGCTCAAAGCGGGCGAGTACCGCTTTTCCGGCGCCCGGACACCCGAGCAGGTCGTCCTCTCGCTCGTCGCGGGCGACGTCGTGACCTACCGCATCACCGTCCCGGAGGGCTTCACCGCCGAGGAAGTCTTCACGCTCTTCTCGTCGCAAGGATTCTCCACGCTGCGCGACTACCAGTCGCTGTTTCAGAAACCGGGCGAGCTCGAGGGCCTTCCGAAGGACGCGCCCACGCTCGAGGGCTTCCTGTTTCCCGATACGTTCACGATCACGCGTTCGATGGGCGCACGGGAAATCCTCGGCGCCATGACGCGCCAGTTCGCCCGCAGGCTGCCCGAGGGCTTCGAGCAGAAAGCCCGCGCGCAGGGCCTGTCGGTGCTCGAGGCGACGACACTCGCCTCCCTCGTCGAAAAGGAGACGGCCATCCCCGCCGAGAGGCCGATCGTGTCCGGCGTCTACCGGAACCGCCTGCGCCGGGGAATGCTGCTCCAGTGCGATCCGACGACGATCTACGCGCTGAAGCGGCTCGGGATCTGGCGCGGCTCTCTCGCGCGTTCCGAGCTGGCCGTCGACGAGCCCTACAACACGTACGTGAAACCGGGCCTGCCGCCGGGTCCGATCTGTAACCCGGGGATCGCGTCGCTGCGTGCGGCCATCGCTCCGGCAGACGTGCCCTTCCTCTATTTCGTGGCGGCGGGCGACGGCTCGCACTTCTTCTCCGCCGACTACGAGGAACAGCAGCGCAACGCGGCGCGCTACCACGGCGCGCGCCGGGCGGCGCGGGCTCAGGCGCCCTGACGGGCGTACGCTCCTGCTACACTCGATTGCCTCTTTCCGAAGAGCTCATGAGCGCAACCGCACCGAGCCCGCGGCCGTTCGGGCCCTACGTGTTGACCCGTGCCCTTGGCTCGGACGCGCTGGGCGAGGTCTGGCGCGCCGGCACGGCGGGCGCTCCCCGGCTGAGGCCTTTCCTCCTCGTGCGCACCTTCGCGTCGCTTTCGATCGATCGGCCGGCGCTTCTTTCCGCGATGGAAACGGCGGTTCATCTCGTCGACGACGTTCAGGGCCCGGCCATCGCGAAGGGGACGGTGATGGGCGCCATCGACGACATGCCTTTCGTGGGCACTTCGTACGTCGAAGGGCGCACGCTCGACCATCTCCTCGCCGTGCGCCTCCTCGGCACGCCGCTGCCCGTCGAGCACGGCTTCCTCATTGCGGAGAGGCTGCTCGAAGCGCTCGAGTCCGCGGCGGCGGTGGAAGAATTCACGGGAGCGGCCCACGGATTCCTCGTGCCGGCCTTCGTTTGCATCTCCAACGAAGGGGAGGCGAAGGTCTTCGGCCACGGCCTCGGTGCGGGCCTCTTGCCGGCCCTCCGCCACCCGCGCGCCCGCCAGAGCTTCGCTCCTTACGTCGCTCCCGAGGTCCTCGCGACGGGGAAACCGTCGACATCGGGAGATCTCTATTCCGTCGGCGCCATCCTCTTCGAAGCCCTCACGGGCCGCGCCCCTCCGCCGGGCGTCGCGCTCGAGTCCGTCGAGAGCGCCAGCCTCGCCATCGACGGGACGCCGGTGCCCGAGGACCTCCGCCGCCTCCTGCGGCGGGTTCTGCATCCCGATCCTCGGGTCAGGGACCGGAGCGTGCCGGCGTTCCGGCGCGACCTGTCGGCGCTCCTGTACGCGGGGCCGTACGCGCCCTCCACGTTCAATCTCGCGTTCTTCCTCCAGAAGTGCTTCGACAAGGCGATCCAGCGCGAGAAGCTCGAGATGGCGGCGGAGGAGGAGATCGACCCCCATACGCTGGCGGTTCCTCCCGGATTCTTCGTACCCTCCCCCGATGCGTCCGGCAGCGGCCGTCGTCCGGCCGTAGAGCGAAGCGGCTCCAACCGGCTCGAATCCTCGACGGGATCGCGCCGGCTGGCCGCTCCGCCCGCCCGGCCTCCCGAGCGCCCGCGTTCGGCTCCGCAGCCGGTCCCCGTGCGGTCGGTCTCCGGGGAGATGCCCAAGAAGGCGCTCTCGGGCGCGCCGCTGTGGGCCGTCGCGGGCGGTGCCGTCCTGCTTCTCCTGGTCGGCGGATTCTTCGCTCTTCGTCCGTCGGCCCCGGCACCCGCGCCGCTGCCCACGCCCGCGCCCCGGGCCACGCCCGCGCCGCCCACTCCCGTGCCGACCCCCGCGCCCGTCGTCGTCGGAAAGGAAGATCCGCTTTTTCAGGCGGCCGTCGAGAGGAAACTCCAGGAAGAGCTCAGGAAACGCGAGCTGAAGTCCGCGCGCGAACGGGAAGCCGCGACGAAGAAGCGCAGGGCCGAGATCGACAAGACGTCGGAAGAGGCCGGCCATTCGAAGGACAGCGAGGAGACCGCACGCGCCGCGCGCGACAAGGCGGACCGCGAAGAGGCGACGCGCCTCGCGCGCGAGGCGGTCGCGCGCCGCAAGTCCGAAGCGTCGCAGGCGGAAGCCGCGGCGGCGGCGGCGGCGATGGCCGTGAAGGACGGCGACCTCGTGGAGGTGGACGTGGCCGACACGCCTCCCGTCTCGGTGAGACAGGTGAGCCCGCAGGCGACACGCCTCGCCATTCAGCGCCGGGTGACGGGCACCGTCCTCCTCCGCGTTCTCGTGGACGAGAACGGCGCGCCCGCCAAAGTGGAGATCCTGCGCGACACGGCGCTCAAGGTGGGCCTCGGTGAAGCCAGCAAGGCCGCGCTCGAGAAGTGGCGCTGGAAGCCAGCCACGAAGGACGGGCACCCGGTCAGGACCTGGATCGTCGTTCAGGTTCCGTTCAAATAAATGCGGGGGAGTGCGTAGCACCCCGGCCTTTCACTCTCGCCGGGTTCGCACTCCCCCTGCCCCCCCTCTGACCCTCTCCAGAAGGAACGTCAGTGCTTCGGCGCGACGGGAGCCGCGGCCGGCGTCGGAAGCGGCAGGCCCCTGCCACCGAGGTACGTCTTCCTGAGGAACTCTTCCATGATGTTGTCGGTGAACCACGAGACGAAGACGCCGTCGATGTAATAGGAGGGCGTCGAGCGCACGCGCATGGTCCAGCCTTCGGCGAGGTCGGCGTGGATCTTCTCGCTCGCCTTCGCCTGCAGGTAGCAGGACCGGAACGCCTTCTCGTCGATCTCGTTGGCGACGGCGAAGTCCATCGCGAAGGCGTCGACCTGCGGCACCGAGAACTCGTCCTGCTTCGCGTAGACGTTCGACTTCCAGCGGAAGAAGAGGTCCGCTCCGCCGGGGCCGTCGAAGAAGCAGCGGCCCGCCGAGGAGGCCCGGAACGCCCACGGGTGCGCGCCCGTGAGCGGGAACGACTTGATGTAGCGGCGGATCCTGAGCTCCTTGCCGAGCTTCGCGACGAGGTTCTCGAAGTCGAGCGTCCGCTTCTTGCAGAAGCCGCACTGCATGTCGGAATACTCGACCACGGTCACCCGCGCGTCGGCGGGCCCCGTGGCGGGCGTCCCGGCGAGCCTGATGGACTCCCTCCGCTGCTCGGCGACCGGGCGCGTCCGATCCCACCAGCGCCCGAGCACGAGGAGCGAGCCGTCGTCCGCTTTCACCCAGCCGGCCATCGGGTAGTTTCCGTATCCCGTGTCGGCCTTCACGGTCACGCCTTTCCAGCCTTTCCGATCGGCGGCCTGATCGAGAACCACGGAGAAGGCCCCGATGAGGTACTGCTTCAGGCGGGCGCGGAGAGAGTCGAGGTCGGCGTCCGTACGGATCGGAAGCGGCCGTTTCGCGCGATCCTCGTCGTAGATGACGTCCCCGACGAGCACGGACTTCGCGCCGTCTTCGAGGACGAGGAATGCCTGATCGTTCATCCGCGCGTCGGCCGTGAAGGCCTTCTTCGCGACGGCGAGCCGCGTACCGCTTCCGAGATTGACCTGCCCGATCGGGTCGATCGTGACTTTCCCGTCGCCCCAGGCGAAGAACGCCTCGACCCATTCGAGGAGGGCTTCGTTCGAGGAGGACCGGGCCGGCGCCGGAGCCGCCGCCGCATTCGTCGCGGGCGCGGAGCGTTTCGGAGCCGCGGCCTGCCCGGCGGCGGGAGAAGCGGAAGGCGCGGGAGACGCCGCCTCGCATCCCAGGGCCGCGGCGGAGAGAAAGACGACGAGGGCCGTGACGCGTGTCTTCATGAGGCGAAGATTAACCTCATTCGCCTCCGGCTTCGAAGCGCACGAGAACGTCACCCGCCGAGACGGCCTTCCCGGCAGAAGCCTCCACCGAGGCGATGACGCCGTCCCGAGGCGACTTCACCTCGTTCTCCATCTTCATCGCCTCGAGGACGAGAAGTGGCTGGCCCTGCCTGACTTGTTCGCCCGGCGCCACGAGGACTCGAAGGACGCGGCCCGGCATCGCGGCCGCGGCGTGGGCGATGCGGCGCGTCGACCGGCCTCCCGTCGCCGCCAGCGCCCGCGCCGTCAGCTCGTCGAGGAGCTCGAATCCGAACAGGCAGCCCGCGGCATAGGCGCGCACGGTTCCGTCGTTCTGGAAGGCCACGCTCACCTCGATCTGCCGGCCGTCGGGCCCGATGAGCGACCACACGCCGTCCCGCACTGCCAGAGCTTCTCCGGACAGCGGCACACCCTCCAGCGTCGCCTCGAACGAGGGGGCTCCGACCGTCACGTCGAGCGCGCGGCCCGCCTTGTCGTCGGAAAACCGGGTGCGAAACTTCATTCGCGCACCCCGAAGGACGTCCGCGCGGTCCTCCACGCGCCTGGCCCCGAACCGGAGCCCCCGGCGGCCGGGGGCCGGCGCTTCTTTGCCCCGTCCATCGACTCGAGGGCGGCCGCGATCATCGACGCCGCGGCGACGTCCTCGGGCGGCCGCTTCGGGACGTAGGACCAGCCGTCGAGGAACTGCGTGGAAATGCGGTTCGCCACGACGTCCGGATCCTCGAGGAGCGACAGGAAGAACGGGACCGACGTTTCGATACCGTCGACCCGCGACTCGGCGAGCGCGCGGCGC
>JAMQPJ010000094.1 GCA_023717585.1 Thermoanaerobaculia bacterium | reverse complement strand
GCGAGGCCGGCAAGGCCGAGCGGGAGAGCGATAGCGAGGCCCGACGCGAGGCCCGCGTCGAGCCACGACCCCGTCGCCCCCGGAACCGGCGAACCGAGGGCCAGGAGGGTCACTTCTTGGCGGGCGCGTCGGCCGGCTTCTTCTCCATCATCTCCTTCATCTGCCGAGCCTGTTCGGCGGCCCACGGCGGCGTGATGCCGTTCATGCGGGCGTAAGCGATGGACTGGCCGAGATGCTCGTGCTCGTGGTTCGCGGCCGTCAGGAGGACGCCGCGCACCGTGAAGTCGCGCCCGAAGAACTTCACGGACTTGTCGAGGTCCGCGTCTGGCATGGGAGCGATTCCGGCGCGCAGGTGCGCGAAGGACTTCTTGAGCTCGTCGATCACCTTCGCCTTCTCGGTGACGTTCTTCTCCATGTCCTTGTCCAGCGCTCCGGGAGGCTTGATGCCCGCGAGGCCCGCGAGGAGGTAGTTTCCTCCCACGATGTGGATGTAGACCTCGCTGATCGAGCGGACGCCGGGGGCGGGCCGCCAGCCGAACTTGTCCGCGGGCGTCGCGTCGGCGAGGCCGAGGATCTGCTTCTCGACGCGGTCCTGCTGGGCGAGAAACTCGCCGCGGAAGCCGGGCGGGCCCGCCGCGGGGGCCGCGGGGGCCGCGGAAGCCGCGGTGGCTGCGGGAGCCGCGGTGGTCTGGGCGAGCGCGGCGGGTGCCACGAGAAGGGCAATGACCAGGGCGCAGGGAACCAGTCGGCTGAACTTCATGAGGCGTCTCTCCTTTTGTTCGCGATTCATGGGCGAGCGGATCTTATCCGGCCTCCCGTAGAATCGCGTCCGATTCTCAAGGAGCAAGAAATGAAAACGACCCGTTCTTCCGTCGTCCTCGCAGCACTCGTGGCCGCGCCCGCCCTGGGGCAGCTCGCGACCCCCCTTCCGAGCCCGAACGCCTCCGTCTCCCAGACGATCGGCGTCACGAAGGTGGAAGTCGTCTACAGCCGGCCGCACGTGAAAGGCCCGACGCGCAAGGAAGAGCGCGTGATCTGGGGAGGGCTCGTGCCATTCGACAAGGTCTGGCGCACGGGCGCGAACGCGGTCACGAAGATCACGTTCGACGGCGACGTCATGGTCGAGGGGCAGAAGCTCGCGGCCGGCGCCTACGGCCTCTACACGATCCCCGGCAAGGCCGAATGGACGGTCATCTTCAACACCGTGTCGACGGGCGGCCCCGACTACGTGGCCGAGAAGGACGCGCTGCGCGTCAAGGTCAAGCCGGTGCCGACGGAGATGAAAGAGCTCTTCACGATCGGCTTTTCGGCTGTGACCTCGGAAGGGGCCACGCTCGCGCTGGCCTGGGAGAAGCTGCGCGTCCCGGTGACGATCGCCGTCGACACGAAGGGCCGGTTCCTCGCGAACGCGAAGGACGCCGTTGCGAAGGCGAAGGCGGACGACTGGCAGACGCCGCTCGTGGCGGCGCGCTATCTCTACGACAACAAGTACGCGCTCGACGACGCGGGCACGTGGCTCGACAAGTCCATCGCCACGAAGGCCACGTTCGGCAACCTCTCGACGAAGGCGAACGCGCTCGCCGCCGAAGGCAAGACGAAGGACGCCATTGCCACGGCCGAGAAGGCCCTTGCCGCCGGCAAGGCCGCCGAGCAGAAGCCGTCGGCCGAAGCTATCGCGAACCTGGAAAAGAAGATCGCGGACTGGAAGAAATAGAAGAGTTCAGCGCAAGCGCCACGCCGATCACGACGACGCATCCGACGACGTTGAACCACAGGTAGCTCAGGCTCGTGAAGGCGAAGCACGCCCAGACGGATGCGAGGCCCGCGATACCGCCCGCGAACACCGGCGTGCCGCGCACCCGGGGCAGGTAGAACGCCACGAGGAAGATGCCGAGCATCGTGCCGTAGAAGAGCGAGCCGAGGATGTTCACGGCCTCGATGAGCGTGCCGACGCGGTTCGCGTACATGGCGATCGCGATCGAGAACGCTCCCCAGAGCGCGGTGGCGAGCCGCGAGACCGCGAGGTAGTGGGAGTCCTTCCGGTTCTTCCTCACGAGTCGCACGTACACGTCCACGACGGAAGTGGAAGCCAGCGAATTGAGGGCCGCCGAATTCGAGGACATCGACGCCGAGAAGACGACGGCGAGGATGAGGCCGACGAGGCCCGTCGGCAGGTGGGCGAGGACGAAGGAGAGAAAGACGTAGTTCGTGTCGTTCGCGTCGGCGGGAATGTCGTGCGCCTTCACGAGGGCCACGGCCTCGGCCCGCACGGCGGCGTACGAGCCGTCCGCGGCGCGCAGGGCCTCTCCCGCTGCCGCGGAGGCCTGTTCGTTTTCCTTTCCCGTGCGCACGAACGCCTCGGCCGCGGACCGGCGGGCCTCGAACGCCGCCCGGTGGCGCGACTCGATGCCGAGAAGCTCCGCGGCATGCGGACCTTTCCTGAGGCGTTTGAGAGGCCCGGGATTGAAGAGCACGGGCGGGGCCACGAACTGGTAGAAGACGAAGACCATCGCGCCGACGAACAGGATGAAGAACTGCATCGGGACCTTGAGCCGGCCGTTGATCAGGAGGCCGAGGCGGCTCGCCTCGATGGAGCGGCCCCCGAGGTAGCGCCCGACCTGCGACTGGTCGGCCCCGAAGTACGCGAGCGCGAGGAAAAACCCGCCGATGAGGCCGGACCAGAAGTTGTAGCGGTTCGTCAGGTCGAACCGGAAGTCCACGACGTTGAGGCGTCCGAGCTGGTCCGCGACGCGCGTCGCGCCCGCGAGGGAGACGGCATCGGGCAACGAGCGGACGATCACGGCGAGCGCCGCGACCATGCCGCCGATCGCGATCAGGAACTGCCACGACTGCGTCCAGTTCACGGCGCGGGAGCCGCCGGACGTCGTGTAGACGACGACGAGGCCGCCGATCACGAGGTTCGTGAGCGGCAGCGACCACCCGAGGAGGACCGAGAGGACGATCGACGTCGCGTAGATCGAGATGCCCGTCGAGAGGCCGCGCGACACGAGGAAGAGCACCGTCGCGAGCGTGCGCGTCTTGAGATCGAAGCGCTTCTCGAGGAACTCGTAGGCCGTGAAGACGCGCAGCCGGCGGTAGAGCGGAACGGCGGTGATCGCGAGGACGATCATCGCGAACGGAAGCCCGAAGTAGAACTGCACGAAGCGCATGCCGTCGGCGTACGCCTGGCCCGGCGTCGACAGGAACGTGATCGCGCTCGCCTGTGTCGCCATGATCGAGACGAGCACCGTGTACCAGCGCGCCGACTGGTTCGCGAGGAGGTAGCCGTGCAGCGTCTCGCAGCGATGGTTCTTCCACACGCCGAATCCGACGATGAACGCGAGCGAGCCCGCGAGAACGGCCCAGTCGAGGGAAGTCAGCGGGCTCTCACCGGGCGGGCGCGCCCGCGCCGGCGGAGACGAGGTTCACGAAAAGACGATACGCGCCGGGGACGCCGGCCGGCAGCTGCCGGAAGAAGGCGTAGCCCGTGTAGACGAAAGCGCCCTTCCCGACCCTCGCGTAGAGGAGTCCGCCCGGCTTCTCGCCCTCGCCCGGATCGTGGCTCTCGATCACGGTCTCGTAACGAGGGTCCCAGGTCCCGGGGAAGTAGAGGCCGCGCTCCTGGACCCATCCGTCGAAGTCGGCGGGTGCCAGCTTGTTCGGAAACGTCAGGAGCGGGCTCACGGGATTCAGGAATCGGACCGGGGCCTCCTCGACCGTCACCCGGTCGCGCGAGAGCTTGAAGGGATGCGGTCCGAGCTGTTCCGTGACGAGGTCGCCCGTCGTGTTGTACTGCGCGACGACCGTGCCGCCTCCCTCGACGTAGGACATGAGGCGCGACTCGGCGAGCTTCAGGCGAGGGCGGGTGTTGTACGCGCGGATTCCCGTCACGATGGCGGCGTAGCGCGAGAGGTCGCCGTTCTCGAGCTCGTCGTCCGAAAGAAGCGTCACCGTGTACCCCATCTGCCGGAGCGCGTCCGGCACTTCGTCGCCGGAGCCCATGACGTAGCCGACGGGGGCCCGGGGGGCCTTCACGTCGAGCCTCAGGACGCGGGCTTCGGCGGGCGGGAACAGCGTTTGCTGGGGGATGTGCGGATAGTCGACGCGCACGACTCCCCTGGAGAACACCTTCCCGTTCACGACGGCTTCGGCCGCGATCGTGGCTGCCGCCGCAGCGGCGGCTCGGGCAGGCGGTGTCACCGTGAAGAAGAGGGTTCGCTCCTCGCCCCGCGCCGTGAACGCGAACGGCGCTTCGGCGGGCGAAGCCGCGAAGCCCGCTTCCGTCCTGAGGCGGAGGATGCCCGCCGCGGCGCCGCCGCTCGTGAGCGTGACGCGCACCTTCTTCGGCTGGGCCGACCCGAACGCGTAGACCTTCTCGTCGAACATCGCCATCACGGGCGGCGTGATCACGAAGGGCCGGTAGATCTCGCCCTTGACGGGATCGGTTCGGCGGAAGACGACGGGCGTCTCGAAAGGGATCGAGGCCCCCGCAACCTGCACGGTGAACCACGCGGCGAGGGGCGGCGTGTTTTCGGGCCGGCCGACGAGCCGCGGATCGGGGACGGCGTAGAGACCCTTGCCGGCCCGCTCATACAGCCAGTAAGGCTGGGTGACGTCGGCGCCCGCGGGCAGCGTGAGCGCCGCGTTCGCGCGAAGCGGCTGGTTAGGGGCGAGCGGGCCGCCGGCGAGCGGCGCGGCGGCGTGCGTGACCTCGATCTTCTCGACGGACGCGGGAAACGCCGAGCGATTCAGGACCATCGTCGCGACCCTGAGGTCCCCACCCGGCGCCGTCGAGGGCTCGGCCGCGATCGCCTCGGTCCAGAGGCCGAGGCAGGCCCGGATCGCCTCGGCGACCTGCGCCCGCTTCGCGGAGAGGAGGGGATCCGTTTGCTTCGGACCCTCTCGTTTCCAGCCGCCATCGTTCGAAGTCGTAACGGGGGTTTTCTTAGAAGGAAAATTGGCCGGATCGCCTGCCGTCTCGGCCGCCCGCCCGATTGCCGTCCACGCTTCGACGAGGAGTGGAACCGAGGCGGCGGGGTCGTTCGGCCGGAATCCCTCTTCAACCCTTCTAAGAATCTTTCCGATCTCCTTTCCCGTGTTTCCGTATCTCGCCCAGGAGAGGTCGACTCCCTCGAAGAGGTCTTGTGTCGTGGGCTCGCCCGCGACGAGCTTGAAGTCGTTGAGCCACGAGCCGCGGCGCTCCGCCGAGCCGAAGCCCTGGCTCTTGTGCATGGAGCGGCTGAGCGCGGCGATCTCCGTGTACGAGCGCCCGAGGAGCGCGTTGAACGCGCCGAGGTCGGCCGTGACCTGCCCCGGCACCTCCTTGCGCGGAGCGTCGCTGCCGAAGCGGAATACGTTCCACAGGAGCCGTTTCGGCTGCCAGGGCTCCAACCACCGGAGCTGTTCGGGAAAGTACGCGGGATCGGCGGCGGCCTCGAAGGCTTCGCCAGCGAGGATCGCCGACGCCGTGTGGTTGCCGTGGCCGCCCTCGCCGGTCGCGGGGAAGCGCGTCACGATTACGTCGGGCCGAAACGCCCGGATGACCCACACGAGGTCCGAGAGAACCTGCTCGTGTCCCCAGATCGCGAACGTCTCCTCCGCGCTCTTCGAGTACCCGAAGTCGATCGCGCGCGAGAAGAACTGCCTGGCGCCGTCGAGGCGGCGCGCGGCAAGGAGCTCCTGCGTGCGCAGGACGCCCATCAGCTCGCCGGCTTCGTTGCCGATCAAGTTTTGCCCCCCGTCGCCGCGCGTGACCGAGAGGTAGCCCGTCTCGAGGAGGCGGCCCTTCGCGCACCACGCGAGGAACGCCGTGTTCTCGTCGTCAGGATGGGCCGCGACGTAGAGGACGCTGCCGACGACGTTCAGCTTCGCGAGAGCGAGGCGGATCTCGGCGGCGTTCGGGGTCTCGGCGGGGGCGGCTCCGCCCATCGCGGGAACGGCGGCGGCCGCGAGGACGAGCGCGAGGACGAGGGAAAGAGAAGTCCGGGAAAGTGGAAGAGAACGTCGCGTCATGCGCCGATTCTAGGGGCTGAGACTCAGTCCGGGGCGCGCTTTCCGAAAGTCTCGGTGATGGCGAACGTGAGGACGCACGCGAAGCCGAGCATGCCGAGATTCACGAGGAAAGCCGCGTGATATCCCGCGGCGGGATATCGGCGCGCGCCGTGCTCGAGGATTCCGGTCCAGTGTCCGTCGAGGATGCGCCCGAGGACGTTCTGCGTCACGGCGGCGCCCAGGAAGCCCCCCGCGTTCACCGTGGCCGTCGCGATGCCGCTGAACCGCGGCGGATTCACCTCGCGAGCGAGCACCCAGGTCAGCGTGAGGCAGCTCGCCGTCAGTCCCACGAGGAAGCAGAGCGGCCCGAGGAGCGCGCGAAGGGGCCCGGCGGGAGGCACGGACACGCAGGCCCAGACAGCCGTGTTGACGAGCGTGAACAGGATGAAGGGGACCCGACGCGACCGGAGAATCCGGTCCGACAGGAAGCCCGCTGCGGGCGCGCCGAAGACGACGCCGATCCCGACGAGCGATACGATCTCGGCGGATTCCTTCGGCGTCATCCCGTAGACGTCGCGCATCCACGGCACCGCCCAGAGGCCGGTAAACGACAGAAGCGTCCCGTACTGGCAGAAGAAGACGAAGAACATCAGCCACGTCTTCCGGTTGCCGAAGACCACGCGATAACCCTCGGCCACCGATACGCGCGGCACCGGGCCGCGGGCCGTGGGAGGCGAAAAGCCCGCGTCCTCGGGCCGGTCGCGCACGAGGGCGACGCAGAGGCCCGCGAGAAGAAGCGAGACCATCGCGACGCCCGAGAACGTGGCGCGCCAGCCCGAAAGGGAGACGACGAACGCCAGCGGTGCCGCGGCGAGAAGCCCCCCGAGGTTCCCCACGACCTGCGTGAGACCCGACCACGTGCCCCACTCGTCCGGCCTCCACCACTCGCCCACCTGTTTGATCGTCCCGATGAAGACGACGGAAGCGCCGATGCCCACGATGATCCGCGCGCCGTACGCGACCGGCAAAACGTGCGCGGCGGCGAAGAGCGCGCCGCCCGCCGCCATCACGGCCGCTCCCGCCGCCACGGCGCGCCTCGGGCCCCATGCGTCGACGGCCGCGCCCACGACGAACTGCATCGCGGCGAAGGCATAGAGGTAGAGCGCGGACATCGTGGCCACTTCGACTCCCGTCGCCGCGAAGCTCGACATGAGGTCCTTCGCGAGGACCGCGGGCGCAATGCGGTGGAAGTACGAGATGACGTACACGAGGGCGAGGACGCTCCAGACGAGGAGGCGGCGGGAGCGGAAGGAGAGAGCGGTCGTCATCCGCCGGGACGGCTGCGCGGCATCACGGGGTCGGCCGGAGCCTCGAGCGGCTCCTGCGGGCGGTCTTCGCGCGCACCCCCGTCACAGCGGCGGCCTTCTTCGATGCCACTCCGTCCGCGCCTGGTACATCGTGCCGAGCGCGACGAGCGTCTCGTCCGAGAAGGCCCGGCCCGTGAACTGGAACGCCGTTGGCAGGCCCTGCTCGCCGAAGCCGTTCAGCACGGAGAGCGCAGGCTGGCCCGCGAGATTGCCGGCCCCGATGATCGACGGCCCCCCGCCGATCCCGGGGTAGACCTTGTCGAAGTCCGGTCCGATCGGGTATGCGACGGAGGCCCGCGTAGGCGAGACGAGGGCGTCGAACCCGGCGTAAAGCCCGTCGAGCGCCTTTTTGATCGGGGCCCTGAGGCGCATCGCCTGGATGTAGTCCACGGCGAGCGTCATGGACGCGGCATAGCCCCCCCAGCGGTCGTTCGGCACGCGGAGCTCCTTCGACCGCCCGCTCTCGACGAGCTCGCGGAACGCGCTCGCGCCTTCGGCCGCCACGATCGTGCCGACGGCCGGCCCGTAAGGAAACTCGGGGAACGCGACGTCGGCGACGATCTCGGAGAAGCCCTCGAGGACCTTCAGCGCGTCCTCGAAGTTCTTCCGCACCTCGGGCTGGACCTTCTCGGTCGTGCCCTTGATGACGCCGATCCGGAAGCGGCGCGCCTTCGCGCCCGCGGCCTCAGGCCGGAACGGGCGGGTGAGAGACGAGGCGTCGAGCGGGTCCTTGCCCACGATCGTGTCCATCACGAGGCCGCAGTCCTCGGCCG
>JAMQPJ010000085.1 GCA_023717585.1 Thermoanaerobaculia bacterium | reverse complement strand
CTGAGGGCGCATCGCTAGGTCCCCGCGGCCGCTTCCCGGGACCGGGCGTGGGCCGCCTCTTCCTCGCGCTCTTTGGCGAGGAGCGGCTTCAGGAATCTCCGGAAGTAGTCGACGCCCGAGACGAGGGCCATCGCAGTCATGACGTAGAGGGCCGCGCGGCCCGTCCTGCGCCAGAGCCCGATGTCGTCGAGCTTCCCGCCCAGAATCATGAGCGAGATCCCGACGACCTGCGTCACCATCTTCCACTTGCCGAGCTTCGAGGCGGCGATGATGATGCCTCGGCTCGAGGCGATCGAGCGCAGGCCCGACACCGCGAACTCCCGCCCGATGATGATGCACACGGCCCACGCGTCCGCTTCCTGCAGGTCGACGAGGGAGATGAGCGCCGCCGAGACGAGGAGCTTGTCCGCGATGGGGTCCAGGAGCGTTCCCATCGTCGTGACTTTCTTGAAGCGTCGCGCCAGATAGCCATCCAACCAGTCCGTCAGCGCGGCCAGGAGGAAGACGGCGAGCGCGATGTACTCGCGGGCCGGCAGCTTCGTCAGGAGAAGGACGACGAGAAACGGAACGAGAAAAATGCGAAAGAGCGTGAGCGCGTTGGGGACGTTTACGAACACCTGGGACGGGATTCTAGACCCGCGCGCGGCAGGGTCGTCGCGCGGCCCGCGCTGGACAGGCACACCGCGCTCCCCGAGAATCAACCCTCTCATGCCGGCGCCTCCCATTGTCTTCGGAACCGACGGCTGGCGAGGCCGCATCGCCCGAGACCTCACCTTCGACAGCGTCCGAAATGTCGTGACGGCGGCGGGCGTCTGGACCACCGACGAGGAGAACACCGAGCCGGGCGACCCCTGGACGCTCCCCCTCGTCTTCGACACGCGCTTTCTCTCTCCGGAGCTCGCGGCCGACAGCGCGGAGTTCCTCGCCACCCGCGGATTCGGGGTGCTTCTCTCCGACCGGCCCGCCCCGACGCCGTGCGCCTCCTGGCACGTCGCGACGCGGGGACTGAGAGCCGGGCTCGCCATCACCGCCTCGCACAATCCCGCCCACTGGAACGGCGTCAAGGTCAAGTCTTCGTTCGGCGGCAGCGCGATGCCCGCGACCTACGACGCCATCGCCCGCGCGGCCGGACGGCCGCTGCCCGAGCGCGCCGGCGGCTCGGTCGAAACGCTCGACCTGAGGGCCCCCTACCGCGACGCCCTCGCGGCGCTCGCCGACCTCGACGCGATCCGAAGGGCGGGGATCCGCGTGCTGTTCGACGCGATTCACGGAGCCGCCGGGACTCTCCTCGAGGAGATCGTCGGGGCCGGACATCCCACGACGGTCGTCTCCCTGCGCGCGACCCGGGATCCTCTCTTCGGGGGCGTCCATCCCGAGCCCATTCCCGAGAATCTCGCCGCCGCGCGGGAGACTCTTTCCGGCGGGCGTTTCGACGTCGTGCTCGCGAGCGACGGCGACGGAGACCGGCTCGGCGTCCTGGACGCCTCGGGGCGTTTCGTGACTCCTCACCGGATTCTCGCCCTCCTCGCCGAGAGTCTCACGCGCCGCGGCCGGATCCGGGGAGGCATCGCGAAGACGTTCTCGACGTCGATGCTCCTCGACCGCGTCGCCGCGGACCTCGGCGTCCGGCTCCACGTCACGCCGATCGGGTTCAAGCACATCGCGGAGAGGATGATCTCCGGCGAGGTCGCGATCGGCGGCGAGGAGTCCGGGGGGCTCGGCGTCGCGTTTCACCTGCCCGAGCGCGACGGCATCCTCTCGGCCCTTCTCGTCCTCGAGGCGATCGCGCACTCGGGGGGCACGCTCGAGGCCATCGTAGCCCGGCAGGACGCCGCCTACGGCACCCTGCACTACGGCCGGCGCGACCTTCATCTCCCGGCGCCCGTGCTCCGCGCATTCCTCGACGGCCTGAAGTCCCGTCCGCCGGCCTCGCGATGCGGCCAACGCGTGACCGGCCTCGACGACATGGACGGCGTGAAGCTGATCTTCGGCTCCCGCGGCTGGCTCCTGCACCGCCTCTCGGGCACCGAGCCCGTGATCCGGATCTACGCCGAGCACGAGGATGCCGCGCTGATCGGAAGGTTTCTCGACGAGACGGAGGCGGAGCTCGAAAAACTCGCCGGTTGAGACCCGGTCGCGGTATCGTTCCCGCCCGACAGGAGGTCCCATGCGCCAGCCCGCCGCGCTCGCCCTTGCCCTCTCCCTGGCGATCCCCGGCCTCGCTGCCGGGGACGGCTCCTCCGCGATGACGCCGCCCCGCCAGCAGCTGCCAACCGCCACCCCCGAACAGGAAGCCGTCGGCTATTACAACGACGGCATTTCCGCCCGCGACAAGGCCGTCGCATACGAGAAGGAAGCGGCGGCCGAGGCCGACACCGGGAAGAAACAGAAGCTCGAGGCAAGGGCGAAGGACAAGCACGAGGCCTCTATCAAGAAGTTCCTCGCCGCGACGCGGAAAGATCCGCGCATGTTTCAGGCCTGGGGCAGCCTCGGCTACGCGTATCGCGTGACCGGAAACTACACGGCCTCCCTCGAGGCCTATGCGAAGGCGCTCGAGATCCAGCCTGCGTACACGCTCGCCATCGAATACCGTGCCGAGGCGTATCTCGGTCTCGGTCGCCTGGACGAGGTGAAATCGGCGTACATGACGCTCTTCAATACCGACCGCAAGCGCGCGGACGAGCTCACGAGCGCGATCGACCGTTGGCTCGAGAAGAAGAAGTCCGACCCTGCGGGGATCGACCCCGCCAAGCTCGACGAGTTCGGCAAATGGGCATCCGAGAGGAAGCAGCTCGCCGCCCAGACGTCTTCGCTGACCTCCGGGCAAGAGCTCCGCTGGTAGCGCCGCCATCCTCCTGGTCTGTGCACTGATCCTCGCGGCGTCGGGCTGGACCTGGCGCCTTCCGCCGGGCTTTCCCGCGCCGCGTGTCCCGGCCGACAACCCGATGAGCGCCGAGAAGGTCGCCCTCGGGCGACGGCTTTTCTACGACGTCCGGCTCTCCGGCAACCGCACGCAGGCCTGCGCCTCCTGTCACCAGCAGAGGCGCGCCTTCACGGACGGCCGCGCGAACGCCCTCGGTTCCACCGGCGAGTCGCACCCCCGGAGCGCCATGAGCCTCGCGAACGTGGCCTACGGCGCGTCGCTGACCTGGATCGACGCGGGCCAACGAAGCCTCGAGGACCAGATGCTCGTGCCTCTCCTCGCCGACCATCCCGTGGAGATGGGGCTCACCGCACGAGGAGAGGACGCGCTGTCGCGCATCCGTATCGAACCCCTTTATTCAAAGCTCTTCTCCGAAGCTTTTCCCCGCGAAGAATCGCCGGTGAGCCTTCAGAACGTCCAGAAGGCGATCGCAACGTTCGAGAGGACGATTCTCTCGGGCCGGTCCGCCTACGATCGACTCCTGTGGAGCGACGAGCGCGATGCGCTCTCTCCCGGTGCCCGCCGGGGTATGGCCTTGTTCTTCTCGGAGCGGCTCGCGTGCTCGAAGTGTCACGGGGGTTTCACATTCTCCGGCCCCGTCGTCTGGGAGGGAGGGCCGCCGCAGGCTCCCGCCTTCGAGGACAACGGCCTCGGCGGACGCTTCCGCGCGCCGACGCTTCGAAACGTCGCCGTCACTGCTCCCTACATGCACGACGGCAGGTTCGCGACGCTCGGAGCCGTGATCGACCACTATTCCTCCGGAGGCGCTCCTTCGGCGGGTCGCAGCGCGGCGGTGCGGGGCTTCGCCATCACGGAGGGAGAGAAGGCCGAACTCATCGCGTTCCTCGAGAGCCTGACGGACGCCGAGCTCCTCGAAAACCCCCGTTTCTCGGACCCCTGGAACAACTGAAGCCGGGGCTCAGCGCGCGTCCGCCAGAACGAACCCTGCGCCCGAAAAGCGCATCGACGCGCCCGCCCCGAGGCCGGAGAGCGGATCCGACGCCTCGAGCAGCTCCGGCACGACCTCGCCCCCGTACGCGACGACCGCGCGCGCGGAGATCGCGAGAGGCTGTCCGCGTTCCACCTCGAAGCGCGCGGGCTCGGACGAGACGGCGAGAGCCACGGCTCCGCTGCCCGCAAGCTTCAGGAAGGGCGGCGCCGTCCGGTCGCCCGCGTCCGGCGTCACGTCCGCGCGGCACGAGAGAGCGCTCTCGAATGCGAGAAGTCGCTCGGGATGCACGGAGAGACTTTCGCCCGCGAGCGATTTGAGCCACGGCACGCGCCCGGGATCCGCGAGCAGGAGGACGCCGTCCCCCGACGCTCCGATGAGAATCCGGTCGAGCCCGTCGGACGCCTGAGAGGGCGAGCCCTCGAGTACGGGCGCCCCGGTACGTCCCACGACGATGCCGCGCCGCACGCGCACCCCCGCGCCGCAGGCCACGGAAAGAAACCCGCCCGGCTTGGGAGAGAAAGGCCCGAGGGGGCGGGCCACGACGGGGGCCGCGGCGTCCATTCCGGCCAGAACGGCCGCGGACGGACGCGGTCTCGCGCCCGAGGAGAACTTGAGCTTCCCGCTGGCCGTGAGCGAGTCCAGGGGCTCGGGCTTCACGACGGGAGTTGGCCGCGTGTCGTGCAGGGTCGGCCGCGTGGCGGTCGCGATGCGCACCTCGGCGGCCGCCGCGCGCGCGGTCCGGGCCACCGAGTCGTCGCCCTCGGAGCCGTCTTTCAATTCGGCGCCCGCCATGCGGAAGTGCCGCTGTGCCTCGTCCCACGCCCCGCGCCGCTGAGCGAGAAGCCCGAGCGTGAGATGAGCCTTGCGATGGGCCGGCGCGAATCCGAGCACCTTTTCGAGCGGCTCGCGCGCCTCCCGGTCCCGGCCCGACTTGAAGAGGATGAGGCCGAGGTTGAACAGCAGAGGCACCGACTCGGCGTGCTCGGTGAGGAGATCGCGGGTCATCGTCTCGGCCTCGTCGAACTGCCCGAGATGAAAGAGCGTGATCGAGAGATTGAGCAGGACTTCCGGGTCGCGCGGGCGCAGCCTCCGCGCCTCCTCGAACTCGCGCCGCGCGGTCTCGTGATACCCGCGCCCCATCTCCTCCTTCCCACGGTTGAGATGCAGAAGAAAGAGCCCGTGATCGAAGAAAGGAGCGGGCCGAAAGGCCCTCGTCGTCTCGGATCCCCGCGAAGACGTCATCCCGCCTCCGCCCGTCTCAGCGCACTCGCCCGAGCGCAGGCGCTCGTCGCTCCGCGAGGTCCACAGCCGTGTTCGAGAGCACGGGGGTTCCGTCCTGACTCGAGACGCGCACCGAGGCCGGGCGCGCAAGCGAGCCGGTCGCCGTTCCGCGGAATCCGCCTCCGATCGCGGGAACCGCGGCGCCCTCGCCGTGCCGCGCCACGAGGACGCGCCGGATGTATTCGCGCGTCTCGCGATAGGGCGGAACGCCCGAGTGCCGCGCCACGGCGCTTTCGCCGGCGTTGTACCCGGCGAGCGCAAGCGAAACATCGCCCTTGAATTGCCCGAGGAGAGTGGCCAGATACTGGACGCCAGCCCGGATGCTCTGGCCTGCGTCGTGGCGGTCCGAGACTCCGAAGCGGCGGGCCGTCTCCGGCATGAGCTGCATGAGGCCACGGGCGCCCTTTCGGGACACCGCGCGCGGGTTGTAGTTGGACTCGACGAGCATGATGCTCTTGACGAGAGCCGGGTCGACGCCGGCGGCACGGGCCTCGCTTTCGACCGCGCTGTCGTAAGGGGTCGGCGCGTTCCGGCGCCAGACGAGATAGCCGTCCGAAGGCACTCCTCCGTTCACGCGCCAGCCGCTGCCGACGCTGTCGTTGAAGATCAGCGCCGAGCCGTTTGCCTGCCGCACGAGATGGACGCCCGCGTGCAACGAGCCAGAGGCCGCAAGCAGAGCGGCCACCGACACCCGGGCCAAACCGATCCTCAGAGACGGCATCGCCCGAATATTATAAACCAGCTCGATACAGAGGGCTCAGGCCGAGAGTCTCTCCCGCAGTTTCGCGACGCCCAGCGCGAGTGCCGGTTCGATCTGGGCCGCGTCCCTTCCGCCTGCCTGCGCGAGGTCCGGCTTGCCGCCACCCTTGCCTCCGACCGCGGGCGCCATCACCTGCGCGAGCTCGTGCGCGGACACCCGCGACACGAGGTCGGACGTGACGGCCGCGAGCAGCGTCACCTTGCCCTCGAGCTCCGTGCCCAGCAGCACGACGCCGGACTTCAGCTTGCTTCGAAAGATGTCGGCGAGATTCCGCAGCTCGTTGGTTGGCAGCGAGGGAACTCTCCGCGCGAGGACCTTGATGCCCCCAATGTCGAGCAGCCCGTCCTCCGCGACGTCCGAAGAGGACGAGGAAGAGGACTTCTTGGAAGGTGAAGAACCAGAGGCGGCCCCACCCGGTTGCCCGCTCGAGTGAAGGGCGCTGCCGCCCGCACCCCCGCCCGCCAGCGCCAGGTCGCGCTTCAGCGCCGCGATCTCCTTCTCTTTCCTTCTGAGAGAATCCAGCGTCTCACGAAGCTTCGCCGGCAGCTCTTCCGGGGCGACGTTCGCGGTGTGCGCCATGTTCGTCAGAATCTCTTCGTCCCTTTGAAGTCTCTCGATCGCGTTCAGCGACGTGACGGCCTCGAGGCGCCGGACGCCGGACGCGAGGCCCTTGTCCGAGAGGATCTTGAAGGCGCCGATCTCGCCCGTGCGGCCTACGTGGCACCCGCCGCAGAGCTCGGTCGAGAACCCGGGCACGTCCACGACGCGAACGCGCTCACCGTACTTCTCGCCGAAGAACATCATCGCGCCCTTCGCCCTCGCGTCCTCCATGGACATGACGGCCTTGCCGACCCCGCGGTCGCGCAGGACCTCTTCGTTCACGAGGCGCTCGATTTCGCGGATCTCCTCGGCCGTCGTCGGGCGCGAGGCGGCGTAGTCGAAGCGCAGGCGGTCCGGGGCGACGAGCGAGCCCATCTGCCGGACGGACTCCCCCAGCACCTTCCGGAGCGCCGCGTGGAGCAGGTGTGTCCCCGTGTGGTTCGCCTGGGTCTTGCGACGTGTCCACTCGTCGATGCTCATCTGCACGAGCTGACCGGGACCGAGAGAACCGGAGGAGATTCTTAGAAGGTGAAGAATGGCCCGGCCGTTGGGGGCGCGGCGCGTGTCGAGGACGGTCGCTGCGCCCGCCTCCCCCTTCGAATCGGACCAGAGGAATTCTCCTAGGTCAGCGACCTGCCCTCCGCCCTCTGGATAGAAGACGGAGCGGTCCGTGACGGCCCAGCCCTCATTACCCTTTCTAAGAGAATCAATCTTCTCCCCGCTCTTCTCCGACAGGAGGCCGAGCACCTTCGCGCCCTCGAGCCGCACGAAGTCCTGCTCCGGATAGCCGCGGAATTCCGTCACCCACGAAGCGTCGATCTGCTCGTCTTTGGGCAGGCCGCTCTCCCCCTCGACCTTCGAGGCGCCCTTGCTGCGCTCGCGGGCGATGGAGAGCTCGCCTTCGAAGGCCGCCACATCCGCCTTCACACCCTCTTCAGAGGCAATCTCTTCGATCGTCTCGAGGGGAACTCCGAAAGTGTCATAGAGACGGAATACGGCCGCGCCCGAGAGCGTCGTCAGTCCTTCGCGGCGCGCCTCGGAGATTGCCTCGCCTACGCGGTCGGCGCCGACGGACATCGTCTTCGCAAAGCGAGCTTCCTCTTCGTCGATCAGACCGAAGGTTGCCTTCGCGCCGGGAATCTTTTCGCCTTCAAAGAAGATCTTCAGAGACTCCGTCACACCGGGAACGAGCTTCAAGAGGAAGGGATCGACGACCCCCAAGCGGCGTCCATAGCGGACCGCCCGCCTGATGATCTTTCTAAGGACATATCCCCGTCCCTCATTCGAGGGAATGACGCCGTCCGCAATCAGCATCGTCGCCGCTCGTGCGTGATCGGCCACCACGCGGAAAGGGGCGTCTTCGACCGCCATCCCTCCCTTGTATTCCTTCCCCGAGATCTCCTCGATCTTCCGAATGATCCCCTCGAAGAGATCGGTGTCGTAGTTGTTGTTCTTGCCCTCGAGAATCGCCGTGATGCGCTCGAGGCCCGCGCCCGTGTCGACGCTCGGCTTCGGAAGCGGGGTCAATTCTCCCGCGGCGCCGCGGTCGAACTGCATGAAGACGAGATTCCAGATCTCCATGACGCGGTCGCCGTTCCCGTTCGGCGTCGCGTCGCCGGGAATTCCCTCGCCCTGGTCATAGTGGATCTCGCTGCACGGTCCGCACGGCCCCGTGTCGCCCATGGACCAGAAGTTGTCCTTCTCGCCGAAGCGCGCGATGCGCTCCTTCGGAAGGTACTTCCCCCACAGCGCGGCGGCCTCGTCGTCGCTCGTGTAGACCGTCGCCCAGAGCCGCTTCGGGTCGAGGCCGTAGAGCGTCTTCGACGTGACGAGCTCCCAGGCGAAGTCGATCGCCTCCTTCTTGAAATAGTCCCCGAAGGAGAAGTTGCCGAGCATCTCGAAGAACGTGTGGTGGCGCGCCGTGTAGCCCACGTTGTCGAGGTCGTTGTGCTTGCCGCCCGCCCGCACGCACTTCTGCGAGGTCGTGGCCCGCGTGTAGGCTCTTTTCTCGCGTCCCAGGAAACAGTCCTTGAACTGGTTCATCCCCGCGTTCGTGAAGAGGAGCGTGGGGTCCTCGGCCGGGACGAGAGAGGAGGAGGCCACGCGCGTGTGGGCTTTCTCCTCGAAAAAGGAGAGAAACGTCTCGCGGACCCTTCGGGAGGTCCAGCCGTCGGAAGGAAGAGTCGCCATCCCCCCTAGCCCGGCTGATTCGAGAAGTCGAAGGGCGACGCCGGTTCCTGCGGGTTCATCCCGTCCGGCGCGTCGAGAGCTCCCTCCATCAGCTCGTTCGAGATGTCCGACGTGGACTGGATGCCCTGGATCTTGAGCTTGAACTCGTTCGGGTTGCTCGAGCGGCGGATCGCCTCTTCCAGCGTGATGAGACCCGTCTTGTAGAGCTGGAAGAGCGACTGGTCGAACGTCTGCATCCCGTACTGCGAGGTGCCGGCCTTGATGGCGTCGTGGATGTATTTCGTCTTTTCCTTGTTCTCGATGCAGTCGCGGATGTAGTTCGTCGCGATCAGGACCTCGACGGCCGGCACGCGTCCGAGACCGTCCGCGCGCGGGAGAAGCCGCATCGAGCAGACGGCCTTGATGACGGCAGAGAGCTGCAGGCGGATCTGCTTCTGCTGGTGGGGAGGGAAAACCGAGATGATGCGGTTGACGGTCTCCGTAGCGTCCATCGTGTGGAGAGTCGACATGACGAGGTGGCCCGTCTCGGCCGCCACGAGCGCCGTCTCCACGGTCTCGAAGTCGCGCATCTCGCCGACGAGGATGACGTCCGGGTCCTGCCGCAGGGCGGCCCGGATGGCCGACGCGAACGAGCGCGTGTCCACCTCCAACTCGCGCTGGTTGATGATCGACTTCTTGTCGCGGTGGAGGAATTCGACCGGGTCCTCGATCGTCATGATGTGCTCGGCCCGCGATGAGTTGATCTGATCGATCATCGCCGCGAGCGACGTGGACTTGCCCGATCCCGTCGTCCCCGTCACGAGAATGAGGCCGCGCGTCTCCTCGCAGATCCGCTCCAGGACGGGCGGCAGGAGGAGGTCGCGAATCGTGAGGATGCGGGCGGGGATGACGCGGCAGACCATTCCGACCGTTCCGCGCTGCTGGAAGATGTTGCAGCGGAACCGCCCGAGGCCCGGCACCGAGTACGCGATGTCGATCTCGAAGTTGTTCTTGAATTTTTCCTTCTGCCGCGACGACATGATCGAGAACGCCATCGCGATGGTGTCTTCCTGCATCAGTCGCTTGAGGTCCACGAGGGGAATCAGCTCGCCGTCCACCCGGATGATCGGGTGCGCGCCCACCTTCAGGTGGAGGTCCGACGCCTTTCGCTCGACCGAGATCTTGAGCAGGTCGTTGATGTGCATGGGCGCCCTCCGAACCTCCGGGATTCCAGCAAGGATAGGCGTTTCAGGCACTTGGGTCAACGCGGTGGATGACATCGGGGTCCCTTTCCGCTGTATATTTCCCGGGCCTTCTGGGAGGACGACGATGGCGAAGTCTCCGCGGCCACCGGACGAGACGAAGGATGGGGCGAAGCAAGGGACGAAGGGCGTCACGCGCCGCGGACTGATCAAGGGGATCGCGAGCGCAGTCGGGGCGGCCTCGGCCG
>JAMQPJ010000065.1 GCA_023717585.1 Thermoanaerobaculia bacterium | reverse complement strand
CCCCAGGCCTTTTTGCCTGCGTTCACCACTTCCGCGCGAACTTCGAGATCATGTCTGTCGACTCCAAACTTGACGCCCTGAAGAACGGCCTCTAATCACCTCACCGGAAACGCCGGCCGCTTCGGCTTTTGCGGCGGGTTCTTCTTCAGCTCCTCCATGACGATCGCGATCGCTTTCTCGAGCTGTGGGTCGTGGCCGGCGATGACGTCGGCCGGGGTCTGCTCGACCTCGACGTCGGGCGGGACGCCGACGTTCTCGACGCCGAAGCCTTCTTCGGGCGTCCAGAAGCCGAGGTTCGGCGCCGTCACGACCGCGCCGTCCATGAGCGTCGGGAAGCCGAGGATGCCGACGAGGCCGCCCCACGTGCGCTGGCCGATGAGCGTGCCGACCTTGAAATGCCGGAACATCCACGGCAACAGGTCGCCGCCGGAGCCGGCTGTCTCGTCGATCAGCATGACCTTCGGCCCCTGGATCGACGCGCTCGGCGTCTTGAGGTCGTCGCCGTAGCGCATCGCCCACCACGCGATCGGCTGCCGCGTGAGCGCCTCGATGTAGTAGTCGGCCACGCTCCCGCCCCCGTTGAACCGCTCGTCCACGATGATCGCGTCCTTCGCGGCCTGCGGGTAGAAGTAGCGCTTGAAGTACGTGTGCCCGAGATTCGCCGTGTTCGGGACGTAGACGTACGCGACGCGTCCGCCCGTCGCGGCTTCGACCTTCCTGAGGTTGCCTTCCACCCAGTCGCGATTGCGGAGCGGCGCCTCGTCTGCAACCGGGACGACACTGACCGAACGCGAGCCCTTGCCGTCCGGCGTCCAACCGACCGTGATCTCGACGATCTTCCCGGCCGCGCCCTCGAAGCGCGCGTAGAGGTTCTCGGGAGGCGCGAGGTCCCTGCCGCTCACGGCGAGCAGGTACTCGCCCGCCTTCACCTCGATGCCCGGCTCGGAGAGCGGCGCGCGCAGCTCGGGGTTCCAGTTCAGGCCGCCGAAGACTTTCTTGAACCGGTAGCGGCCGTTCGCGACCTCGTAGTCCGCGCCGAGGAGGCCGCCCGGCACGGGGGTGACCTCGGCGAAGGATTCGCCGGGCGTGTTCCGGTGGTGGCCGACGGCCAGCTCGCTGCACATCCACTGGATGAGGCGGTTGAGATCGCCGCGCGACGAGAGGTACGGAAGGAAGGGCGCGTACTTCGCCTTCATCGCGGCCCAGTCGCGGCCGTGCATTTTCGGGTCGTAGAAGTAGTCGCGGTTGACGCGCCAGGCCTCGTCGAAGATCTCGGGCCACTCGGCGCGCGGCTCGACGCGCACCTGGATCGCGTCGAGCTTGAGCTTCCCGTCCGAACCTTCCTTCGCGTCGGCCTTCTTGCCGGACGAGGCGACGATGGACCACGACTCCTTCCGCGGCGGCTCCGACGACTCCTTCTGCCTGAAGAGGATCTTCTTGCCGTCGAAGGAGAGGACATAGTCGTCGGCCTCGGCGACGATCGTCTCCGTCTTGCGGTCCTTGAAGTCGAAGCGCTGCACGGACGTCTTGCCGTCGGCCGTGCGCTGAAAGAAGACCTGGCCCGCGCTGCCGGCCTGAAGATTCGAGATCTCGGCGGGGTGGATCGGGAGGTCGACGATGCGGGAACCAAGGCCGTCGTGGTCGATGACGACGGGGGCAGGCGGCTTCGGAGGCTTGACCGCGTCCTTCGAATCGGCGGGCCGCCCGGTCTCTCTTCCTTTCGAAGAATCCTCTTCTTTTTCTTTCTCTTCTGACTTCCCCTCTTTCGCCGCGGCCTCGCCCTTCTCCTCGTCGCTCTCTTTTGCCAGAGGAGAAGGCGTTCCTTTCTTCAACGTTGCGACGTAGATCGCGCTCGTGGGGCGGGCGTCGGTGTTCTGGAGAGAAAACCAGTTGCGCTGCGGGCCGGCGTCCGTGGACGCGAGGAAGTAGATGAGCTTGCCGCCGCGGTCGAAGACCGGGTCCGACACGTCCGAGAGTCCGTCCGTGAGGGCGTACGACTTGTCCTCGGCGACGGAGTAGACGTACGCCGCACGGATGTACGTGGGGCCCTAGAGCGTGTAGGCCACCCAGCGCGAGTCCGGCGACCACGAGCCGCGCAGCATCCGCGGGCGGGCCGGCGCGTAGAGACGCTCGCTCGCGAGTTTTTTCGAGGCGCCGCTCGCGAGGTCGACGACGAAGAGCGTCAGGGCGTTGTCGGTCAGGACGATCTTCTTGCCGTCCGGGGAGTAGACGAGCTCGTCGTAGAACCCCGCGCCGGGGACCTTGATCTTCCGCGGCGCGCCCTTGCCGTCCTGCGCGCGGACGACGATCTCGCTCTCGCCGCTCTCGTCCGAGACGTACGCGATCTCCTTGCCGTCCGGCGACCAGGCGGGCGCGCTCTCGTGCACGGCGGTCGTGTTCGTGAGGTTGCGGGAGTCGCCCTTTTCGGCGGGCACGGTCACGATCTCGCCCCGGAACTCGAACGCGGCGCGCGCGCCGGAGGGGGAGAGGGCCGCCTCGCGGATCCACTTCGCGCCCTTCGCCCAGCGCGGGCGCGTCTCGAGGAGGTCGCCCGCGACCGAAATCGCCAGGTCGGTCGTCTTCTTCGCGGCGGGATCGAGGAGGTGGAGCGTGCCGGCCTGCTCGTAGACGATGCGCCCGGCGGCCGCCGCGGCATTGAGGACGGGGAAATCCCTGTGGTCGGTCAGGCGCGTGAGCGACTTCGCCTTCGCGTCGTACGCGTAGAGGTTGAACTCGCCGTCACGATCCGAGCGCAGGTACAGCGTTCCGCCGAGCCACATCGGGTCCGCGTCGTTGCAGCGCGCCGCGGGCTGCGGGACGCGGTCGATCGCGTTCGAGGCGACGTCGAAGAGCCACACCTTCGAGACGAGACCGCCGCGGTAGCGCTTCCACTGCAGGTGCGCGGGGTTGTTCGGGTTGTAGGCGATCGTCCTGCCGTCGGGGGAGTACGCGGCACGGCTCGCGTGCGGGATCGGCAGCGCGGTCTCGAGGCCGCCCTCGACGGGCACGGCGTAGAGCTGCGCGTGACGGTTGTTGACGGCGGCGCGCGGTGAGGCGAAAAGGACGGACTTGCCGTCGGGCGTGAAGCCCTGCACGACGTCGCGGCCCGGGTGCCACGTCAGGCGCTTCGGCACCCCGCCCGCGGCCGGGACGACGTAGACGTCGAGGTTGCCGTCCAGCTCGGCGCTGAAGGCGAGGAGCGAGCCGTCGGAGCTGAACGCCGGGCGCATCTTCACGCCGGGGCCCGACGTGATGCGTTGGACGCCGCTGCCGTCGAGGCGGCAGGTCCAGATGTCGTTCCCGTAGACGAAGGCGATGCGCTCGGCCGAGAGAGCGGGGTCGGTGAGCATCTTCGACAGAACGAACGGCGGGGCCGGGGAGGCGGCGCTCGCGGCGAGAGCGGCGGACGAGAAACCGAGAGGCAGCGAGAGAGACAGAGCGACGACGGCGAAGCGAAGGCGCATGGGGACCCCCTCAGGGAAGATTCAAGGGCAAGGAACAGATTCTGGCACGCCCGGGCGAGGCGGCCTTCCAGGAGCGGCAAGGTCGGGCACAATCCGCTGGGGCATGAAGATCACGTTTTTTCCCCGACCAGCCGGTCTCCGAAAGTGGCTCGAGAAGAACCACGCGACCGCGAAGGAGCTTCTCGTCGGCTTCTACAAGAAGGACTCCGGCAAGCCGAGCATTACCTGGCAAGAGTCCGTCGACGAAGCGCTGTGTGTGGGCTGGATCGACGGAGTCCGCAAGCGAGTCGACGAGGTGAGTTACACGATCCGATTCAGCCCGCGCAGGCCGACGAGTGTCTGGAGCGCGATCAACATCAGACGTGTCGCCGCGCTCTCCGACGAGGGTCGCATGAAAGCGCCGGGCCTGAAGGCTTTCGAAAGGCGCCGCGAGAACAGGTCTGGCATCTACGCGTACGAGCAGCGGCGCGCGCAACTGGAAGAGCCCTATGCGAGCCTCCTCCGGAAAAACGAATCCGCGTGGCTTTTCTTCGAAGCCCAGCCGCCGGGCTACCGGAAGCTGATGTCCTGGTGGATCCTCAGCGCGAAAAAGGAGGAGACGCGCCACAAACGGCTGGAAACGCTCATCGCGGAGTCGGCACGCGGACGCCGCGTCTGACGCCTCGACCCCTCGCGCTCAGAACCCCTTCGGCCGCTCGCCCCGCACGCCGAACGCCCGCTCGAGGGCGATCCCGGCGCGGCCGATCGTGCCCTCGTCGAAGAGCCGCCCGATCAGCGTGACACCGTGCGGGACGCGCCGCTTCGGCGAGCACTTCGCGGGCGGGCGCGCCGGGTCCGGCGCCCAGTCGCTGCGGGCCTCGTCGATCTCGACGAAGCCCGCGGGCAGCGTGAGCGAGGGATGGCCCGTGTAGTTCGTGATCGAGAGGATCTCGTCTCGCAGCGACGGCACGAGAAGGAGGTCGACCTTCTCGAAGATCCGCGCCATCTCCTGCGCCACCTTGCGGCGGAGCCGGTCGGCCTGCACGTAGTCGACTGCCGAGAGGAATCGCGACTGACGGAACGTGTTCGGCCACGCGTCCGGCACCTGCATCTTCAGCTGGTCGAGGCCGCCCGAGAGCGTCAGCTCTTCGAACGCCGCGGCCGCTTCGGCGAAGATGATGGTGTTGAGCGAGCCGTACGGCCAGTCCGGCAGCGTCACGGGAACGGCGATCATCCCGAGGCGCTTCGCGGTCTCGAGCGCGGAGCGGTCGACGCCGGTCGCCTCCTGCATCCAGCCGGGGAAGAACCCGACCCTGAGACCGGCCACCGGCCCATCCGCCTCGAAGTCCAGCCGGCTCGGGACGCTCGAGACGTCGCCCGCGTCTGCACCGGTGATCGCGGCAAGGACGAGGAAAGTGTCCTCGACGCCCCGCGCCATCGGTCCGAGCTTGTCCAGCGACCAGCAAAGGGTCATCGCGCCCGTGCGCGCGACGCGCCCGAACGTGGGCCGGAGGCCGGTCACCCCGCAGCGCATCGACGGGTCGATGATGCTGCCCAGCGTCTCGCTCCCGATCGAGAAGCCGACGAGGCCGGCGGCGGTCGCGGCGGCCGGCC
>JAMQPJ010000622.1 GCA_023717585.1 Thermoanaerobaculia bacterium | reverse complement strand
CCTGCCAGACGATCTCGCGCTCTTCCAGCGCGCGTGGCGCCGGGCCCAAGGCGCGGGCCGCCTGCGCCAGCAACACGAGGACGAGAAGCGTCAGACGCGTGATCACGCCAATCCCCTAGTCCCGGAAGGAAACCGTGTAGGTGAAGTCGGGAGGGAAGCTGGCGTCCGGGACGATCTGCCACTTGCCCTTCGAGAGGGTGACCGTCCGCGACCCGCCCATGTTCTGGCCAGGAGGGTTCGCGCTGATGGGCTGCCACGGAACGGCCACGTCACCCTGGCCGTCCAGCGCCCTGATCGTGAACGCATAGGGACCGGTCCACTGTCCGCAGATCGACACGCCTCCGGGCGCCCGCGAGTTGATCCACATGGCGGCTGCCGTCGCCTGCACCTGCGCGCTCCTGACCTCGAAGACCGGGCTCGGACCGCCGGACTGACCGACGCCGCTGGCAGACGTAAAACTGCCCGGGCATCCGAGGCCCGCGGAATAGCTCTGATCCTGCGGGGCTCGAGCGGCCGGAATCACGGCTCCCGCCCTGACGGCGCCACCCCCGACCTTCGCCACGGCCGGCTGGCTGACGTAAAGAGCGGCGGTCGCCGATCGATAGCGATGGGGCGTGTAGAGCGTCAGCGTCTGATTCGATCCGACCGCGCCGGCCGGGACGACCAGCTTCACATCCTGACAGTTCGGCGGCAGGCAGACCGAGCTGCTCCCGAGGCGGCGAAAAAGCTCTCCAACGGCCACGGTGATTCCCCCGGTCATTTCGCCCGAGGTGGCATTGCCGGCGCCCGTTCCCTTGACGAACATGATGTTCTGGCCCTGGAAAAGGGTGTGCAAACCATGGCCGTCGTCCACCGTCGAGATCGCGAGGGGCAGGCCGCGCTCGCAGCTTTCGCGGGGATTCGGCGGGAGGCCCGGCACCGTGACGACGACCGCCGGATAACGGCACCGGTAGACGCCGTTGTCGAAGAAGCGGTCGCCCCCCGGCAGGCACTTCGTCTGATTCTTGCACTGCCCGTTTCCCCGGTTTCCGACGTGCACTTCGCACTCCCAGCGCTTCCCGTCGTTGTAGTCGAGCCCGTTGCCGAATCGATCCCGCGCGCCATGGACAGGCAACCCCGACCCGCAGACGTTGCAGAGCACGTCTTCGATCTTCGCCGGAGAGATCTCCTTTTTGTTCGTGGTCGGAAGCAGATCGCAGGGCGTGTCGGCGAGACCGGCCGCGGCGGGGACGGCCAGGACAGCGACGAGAACGGCGGAAAGTACAGCGCGGTGCGTCATGGGCGTGGGCTCCTTCTCTCGTGAACGCGCAGCCCGCGGCCGGCGGGGGTCATCGTCCCGACTAGAATCCGTGACGCAGGAACAGTCGATGGCCGCCGACCCGTCCTCCGACGTGACGCGAATGCTCCGCGAATGGAGCGCGGGGGACCCCTCCGCCGCCGACCGGCTGCTTCCCGTCGTCTACGGCGAGCTGCACCGCCTCGCGGCAGGCTATCTGAGGCGCGAGCGAACCGGCCATACGCTCCAGTCCACGGCCCTCGTGAACGAAGCGTGGATGAAACTGGCCGACCAGAGCGCCCCGTGGCAGAACCGGGCGCACTTTCTCGGCGTGGCGGCACAGGCGATGCGACGCATCCTCGTCGACCACGCTCGCCGGAAGTCCGCCCAGAAGAGGGGCGGAGACGGTCTGCGCGTCACCCTCGCGGACGTCGCGGCCGAGGAGAGCAACGAGGTCGACCTCGTTCGCCTCGATGCCGCCCTCGAGAAGCTGGCCGCGTTGGACGAGCGGCAGGCGAGGATGGTCACGATGCGCTTCTTCGCCGGCCTCACGGTCGAGGAGGCAGCCGAAGCCCTCGGCGTCTCCGAGAAGACCGTCAAGCGCGACTGGGCGGCCGCCCGGGCGTGGCTGCACCGCGAGCTGACGGGTCCTCCGTGACCCCGGAGCGGTGGCGCGACGTGCAGCGCCTCTTCCACGAAGCTCTGGAACGTCCGCGCGCCGAACGCGCGGCGTTCGTCTCGGGCGCCGCAGCCGGGGACGCGGAGCTGGAGGCCGAGGTCGCGTCGCTCCTCGCGTCGGCCGACACGGACGAAGGTTTTCTCGAGACGCCGGCCAGGCCGCCACCGGAGACGCCGCGTTCGCGGATCGGCCCGTACGACGTCGTGCGCGAGATAGGCCACGGCGGCATGGGCACGGTGTTTCTCGCGATGAGGGCCGACGAGCAGTTCAAGAAGCGCGTCGCGATCAAGGTCGTGCGGCGCGGGATGGACACCGAAGCCGTGCTCCGGCGCTTCCGGCAGGAGCGCCAGATCCTCGCGGGCCTCGACCACCCGAACATCGCGCGCCTCCTCGACGGCGGGAACACCGAGGACTCTCTCCCCTACCTCGTCATGGAGTACGTGGAGGGCGAGCCGGTCACGACGTGGTGCGAGCGCCGCGGGATCGGCGTGCGGGAGAAGATCGCGCTCTATCGGACGATCTGCGCCGCCGTCCACTTTGCGCACCAGAACCTCGTCGTCCACCGCGATCTCAAGCCCGGCAACATCCTCGTGGCCGAAGACGGCGCGCCGAAGCTCCTCGACTTCGGGGTCGCCAAGCTCCTCAATCCGGAGGTCTCCGGCCAGACGCTCGACCTCACGGGCGCGAGCGTCCGGGTGTTCACGCCCGAGTACGCGAGCCCCGAACAGATCCGCGGCGAGCGCATCACGACCGCGACCGACGTCTACGCGCTCGGCGTCCTGCTGCACGAGATCCTGACGGGCCGCCGGCCCTCGACCGAGCCCGGGCGGACGAAGCGGACCCTCCCGCCCGATCTCGACACGATCGTGGGAATGGCGACACACCCCGAGCCGGCGAGGCGCTACGCGTCCGCCGAACAGCTTTCGGAAGACCTGCGGCGCTATCTCGAGGGACTCCCCGTGAAAGCGCGCCGCGACACGCTCTCCTATCGCACGGGCAGGTTCCTGAGCCGCCACAAGACGGGCGCCGCCGCCGCCGCGCTCGTCGTCCTCTCGCTCGTGGGCGGAATCCTCGCGACGGCGCGCCAGGCCCGCATCGCGCGGGCCGAGCGCGCGCGGGCGGACCGCCGGTTCGAGGACGTGCGCAGGCTCGCGAGCTCCTTCCTCTTCGAGTTTCACGATTCCATCCGGAATCTCCCGGGATCCACCCCGGCGCGCGAGCTCCTCGTCCGGCGCGCGCTCGAGTATCTCGGGACTCTGTCGAAGGAGGCG
>JAMQPJ010000552.1 GCA_023717585.1 Thermoanaerobaculia bacterium | reverse complement strand
TCTGGGATCGTGGACATCGCGCCCATCATCACCACTCCGGACGGCACTTCCTACGTCTACGGGTTCCAGCGCACACTGTCCGACTTGTATCTCGTTGAGGGGCTCAAGTGACGCTTTCCGCCGGATCGAAGCTCGGCCCCTACGAGATCCTCGCGCCGCTCGGCGCGGGAGGGATGGGCGAGGTGTATCGGGCGAAGGACCCGCGCCTGGGGCGCGAGGTGGCGATCAAGGTGTTGCCGGCGTCCTTCTCGCAGGACCCGGATCGGCTCAAGCGCTTCGAGCAGGAGGCGCGCGCGGCCGGGGTGCTGAACCATCCGGGAATCACCGCCGTCTACGACTTCGGGACGCACGACGGCGCGCCGTACATCGTGACCGAGCTGCTCGAAGGGGAGACGCTGCGGGCCCGGCTCCTCACGGGATCGCTCCCGGTGCGCAAGGCCATCGACTACGCCGTGCAGATCGCGAAGGGCCTGGCGGCGGCTCATGAGAAGGGGATCGTGCACCGGGACCTGAAGCCCGAGAACCTGTTCCTGACGAAGGACGGCCGGGTCAAGATCCTCGACTTCGGACTCGCGAAGCTCAAGACGGAGACGGGCGAGGACGGCAAGACCGACTTGCAGACGGTCTCAGGCGGGACGCAGCCCGGAGTCGTCCTGGGGACGATGGGCTACATGGCGCCGGAGCAGGTTCGGGGGAAGGCGGCGGACAAGCGCAGCGACCTCTTCTCCTTCGGGACGATCCTCTACGAGATGCTGTCGGGTCAGCGGGCTTTCCGCGGGGACACGGCGGCCGACACGATCACGGCGATCCTCACGAAGGAGCCGCCGGATCTTTCGCAGACGAACAAGGAGATCCATCCGGGGCTCGACCGCATCGTGCGGCACTGCCTGGAGAAGAACCCGGAGGAGAGGTTCGAATCGGCGCGCGACGTCGCCTTCGACCTGGAGGCCTTGTCGGGCGTCTCCGGCACGTCCACGGCGACCGGCGTACGGGCCCTGCCGGCGGAGCGTTCCCGGAGACCCTGGCTCCGGCTGGGGCTCGCGGCGGTCCTCGGCGCGCTCGTCGCCGGCCCGTTCGTCTACTCCGCGGGCAAGAAGGCCGGCACGGTCGAGCCCCCGTCGTTTCGCCAGATCACGTTCTCGCGCGGCGAGGTCGGCAACGCGCTCTTCGCCCCGGACGGCCAGACGATTCTCTACTCCGCGGCGTGGGATGGAAGGCCCTTCGAGGTGTTCATCAACCGTCCGGAGAGCCCCGAATCCCGTCCCTTCGGCCTGCCCCCGGCGGAGCTGCTCTCGATCTCGTCCACCGGCGAAATGGCGGTGATCCTGAACCCGCGCCGGAGCGCCGCTTTCACGAAGACGGGCCGGCTCGCCCGCATCTCGATCGCCGGCGGCGCTCCCCGCGACATCCTCGACGACGTGCAGTGGGCGGACTGGTCTCCCGACGGCAAGGACCTCGCGATCGTGCGAGACGCAGGCGCCAAGAACCGGCTGGAGTACCCGATCGGGAAGACTCTCTTCGATACGGCCGGGTGGATCAGCCACCCTCGCGTCTCGCCGGCCGGCGACCGCGTCGCGTTCCTGGACCACCCCTTCCCGAGCGACGACGGGGGCCGTGTCGCGGTCGTGGATCGAGAAGGAAAGAAAGTGACCCTGACTCCTCTCTACGCGACCACGCAGGGCCTCGCCTGGGGACCCGACGGCCGCGAGATCTGGTACACGGCGGCGGAAGGCGGCTTCAATCGTGCGGTCCATGCCGTCACGCTTTCGGGGAAGACGCGCCTGATCGGTCGCGTCCCCGGGATCAGCACGCTGCTCGACATTTCCAGGGACGGGCGGGTCCTCATGACCAACGAGAGCGACCGCCTCGGCATCCTGGGACGGGGCCCCGGCGACGAGAAGGAGCGCGAGCTGTCGTGGCTCGACTACTCGCTGATCACGGACATCACGCCGGACGGACGCCGCATCCTCATCACCGAATCGGGAGAAGGCGGCGGACCGGCCTACTCCGCCTATCTTCGCGCCTTCGACGGTGCGCCCGCCGTGCGCATCGGCGACGGCTCGACCGAAGCCTTCTCTCCGGACGGCGCGTGGGCCGCTTCGGTCACGCACACGGCGACCCCTCAGATTGTCCTCCTGCCGACGAGCGTGGGAGAGCCGCGCGTCC
>JAMQPJ010000535.1 GCA_023717585.1 Thermoanaerobaculia bacterium | reverse complement strand
GCGCTCAGGACGTTTCGCGCCGCCTCGTTCAGAAGCACGGCTTCCCTGAGGCGTGGAGCCGCGTCGCGGTAATGCCCCTCGTAGAGGTCGAGGAGCGCCATGGACCGCAGGCCCTTCGCCCGGAGGTCCGTCGTCGCGACGGCCTTTCCGAAGATCTCGCGCGCCTTCGCAATCTCGCCGGCGCGGACGAGCGAGAAGCCGTACTCGTGGTTCAGGTTGCCGCTCGTCACCCACGTCGGCTCGAGGGCGAAGGCCTTCGCGTAGGAGTCCAGCGCCTCGCGCGCCCGCCCGAGCTGCGTCAGGCTCGTCGCCATGTTGACGTGCGCGTTCGCGCTCGCCGGCGCGATCCGGATCACCTCCCGAAACTGCTCGAGGCCCTCCGCGGGGCGCTTGTTCTGCATGAGATGGGTACCGAGCGAATACCGGACGCGCGTGTCGTCGGGGTACGTCGCGAGATACGCGCCGTACAGGCGCATCGCCTCGGACGAGTCGCCGCCGGCCGCCGCCGCCGCCGCCTGGATCAGGAGCCGCTCCCGGTCCGTCGTCCGGGACGCGAGCTCGAGCGCCTTCGCGTAGCACTCGCGTCCCCGGGACGGCTGGTTGAAGACGTGACTCACGTAGGCGTTGCCGAGCGCGGCGTGCGCCATCGCGAACCCCGGGTCTTCCTGCAGCGCCAACTCGTACACTTTCAGAGCCTCGTTGTACTTTCCCTTCACCCAGAGCTGCTGTCCCTCGGCGTAGAGCTCCAGAGCCTTGAGGGATGCGGTCGTCACCTGCGGGAGCGGACGATTCGCGCGCTGGATCGCCGGCAGCGACTCGCCGAGGTTTTCCCGGATGCGCGTCGCGAGGGTGGACAGGGCCGGCAGGACGGCGTCCTCCCCGCGCGCCTGCTCCTCGAACGAGCGGAAGGCCTCTCCCGTCCGCGCGTCCACGATCCGCGCCGCCAGCATGTAGCGGGTCCCGGCCCGCGCGATGTTGCACGTGACGAGCGCTCGCACGTTCTCCCTCAGGCAGATCTCGCGCCCCATCTCGGCGTCGATCGGCGAGCCCGGGTCCCGCTTCATCCGCGTGAGCGCCGCGGCAACCCGCGCCCGGGGAAAGACGTTCGCGTGCGCCGACTGTTCGAGGCTCACCGTGAGCGCCGTGAACAGGGACCTGTCGAAGATCGGCTCCCCTGTCTCGTTCTTGACGTCGGCCACGAGCACCCAGTCGCGCGGCGCGAAAGAGAGCGCGGCCTTCGGCCTGACGAGCCAGACGAGAGCGGCCGCGGCCGCAACCAGGATCGGCAGCGCGGCGACGAGGGCGCGGCGCAGGCGCCTCGAGGCCGGTGCTCGCCACGCCGTCGTGACCGCCGTGGGTCCGGGCGCGCCACCGCCCGCCGACGGATGCTCCACGAGGGCGGCGAGATCCGCGGCGAGGTCGTGCGCCGCGGCGTAACGCTCGTCGGGGTCCTTCGCGAGACAGCGGCCCACGATCCTGACGAGCGGCGGCGGAAGGCCCGGAAGCCTGCCGTCGAGCGGCGGCGGCTCCACCGTCAGGATGGCGGCGAGCTTGTCCGCCTGCGTCCGGCCTTGGAAGGCCCGCGAGCCCGTCAGCATCTCGTAGAGGACCGCGCCGAACGAGAAAATGTCCGAGCGCGCGTCCAGAGGTCTTCCCCGGACCTGCTCCGGCGACATGTAGGGGGCCGTGCCGAGGAGAAGGCCGGGCTCGGTCGCCTGGATCTCGGTGGATGCCTCCGCGCGCACGGGCCCTGACGTCGCGGGGCGCTTCGCGAGTCCGAAATCGAGGATCTTCAGGCGCCCGTCCTCGGTGATGAAGACGTTCTCGGGCTTCAGGTCCCGGTGGACGAACCCCTTCGCGTGCGCCGCGGCCAGGCCCTCGGCGATCTGCACGCCGTAGCCGATCGCCCGCGCGGGCGGCACCGGCCCCTCGCTCAGCCGCTCGCGCAGCGTCTCGCCCTCGAGCAGCTCCATGACCGCGTACGAGACGCCTTCGGCCTCGCCGACGTCGTGGATGTCGAGAATGTTCGGGTGCGACAGGGCGGCGACCGCTTTCGCCTCGCGCTCGAATCGCGCGAGCGCGTCCGGATCGCCCCAGAGCCGCTCGGGCAGGACCTTGACGGCCACGGCGCGGTCGAGCCGCACGTCGCGGGCCCGGTAGACCTCGCCCATCCCGCCCGCGCCAAGGGGCGCGAGGATCTCGTACGGACCGAGCCGGGTTCCGGCAGAGAGTCCCATGGTGTGTGCGGCTCCCGGACGTCGAGGGCTGCGCCATTCTAGACCGGCGACGAGAAAGCGGACCCTCTCGATCCGGTCGCCGGGAGCCCGCGCCTTCGTCTATCGCGAATGCGTCTCGACGCAGGGTAAGATCAGCGCATGAGCGGACACCGGAAGGACTGGACGAACATCCTCTTTCTCTGCCTCTCCCCCGTCGCCGGCATCGTGGGGACGATCTATTACGCATCGCGCTTCGGCGTCCAGTGGTGGGAGCCCGCCCTCTGCCTGACGCTTTTCTTCGCGATCGGACTCTCCATCGGTTCGGGTTATCACCGGTATTTTTCGCATCGGGCTTACGAATGCCATCCGGCGGTCGAGTGGATCATGCTGTTCTTCGGCGCGATGGCCCTGCAGAACTCGGTCCTCCAGTGGGCGCGCGACCACCGCGAGCATCACCGTTTCGTCGACACGGACCGCGACCCCTACAACATCAATCGCGGCGGCTTCTGGGCGCACATGCTGTGGATCTTCTACAAGGAGGGTCCGGACAGGAACTTCGACACCGTACCCGACCTGACCCGCAACCCGCGCGTCATGTGGCAGCACCGCTGGTCGCGCGCGATCGGCATCGGCTTCGGACTCGGGTTTCCGGCGCTCGTCGGGGCGCTCTTCGGACGGCCTCTCGGCGGGCTTCTGTGGGGCGGATTCCTGCGCATCGTGCTCGTCCACCACACCACGTTCTTCATCAACTCGCTCGCGCACATGTGGGGCAAGCGCCCGTATACGACGGAGAATTCGGCGCGCGACAACTGGTTCCTCGCGTTCTTCACGCACGGCGAGGGCTTCCACAACTTCCATCACGCCTTCCCTTCCGACTTCAGGAACGGCATCCGCTGGTACCACTGGGACCCGAACAAGTGGCTCATTCAATCCTTCCGGGCCACGCGCCTCGCGCGAAACCTGCGCGTCACGCCGCCTCCGGTCGTCGAGAACGCGAAGCTGAGGATTGCGGCTGCGACCACGGAGGAGCGCCTCGCGCGGATTCCTTCCGGCATGGCGGACGACCTGCGCGCCCGCGCCGAGCACGCGCGCCGGCGGATGGACGAGACCCTTCGCCTCTGGAAGGAAGCCGATGCGCGGCACAGCGAGCTGAAGGCCGCGAGGCGCGCCGGGCAGCGCCCGCCGTCTCAGGCCGTTCGCGAGATGAAGCTCCGGATGCGCGCGTGCGAGCGGAGCTTCCGCGCGACGCGACAGGAATGGCAGGCCGCGCTGGAGCGCTTCAGGGACGCCCCTGCCGGACAGAGCCTCTAAACGCCATCCGGCGGCGGGCCCGGCATTCGGTCCGGAACCCGCCCGCGTGAGATGTGATTCCGTGTTTTAGAAGGCCGGGAGCATGAAGCCGAGGTTCGGGGTCGTGAATCGGTAGAGGAGCGGGAAGATCGTGTTCGCGTCGACCAGCGAGACGCCGAACCACTGCGCGAGCGTCGCCGCATACTGGTCCACCGAGCACGTCGGAATGAAGCGGCCGCGTCCGTCGGTGTCGAGCGGATTGCCCGCGCCGAGCGTGTGGTCCGGAAAGACCTTCCCGTTCGGCCCGTTCACGCCGTAGAAGTCCGTGCCCACCACGGCTCCGCCCATCACGAGCTGGTGACTGCCCCAGGCGTGGTCCGACCCGACCGTCGCGCCCGTTCCCGAGGGCTGCAGCGTCCTTCCGAAATCGGATTCGGTGAACGTCGTGACCCGTCCCTGGAGCCCCTGCACCACCATCTCGGCGTAGAACGCGCTCATCGCGGCCGAGAGCCGCCCGTAGAGGTTCGTGTGCGCCGCGAGCTGGTCCTGGTGGGTGTCGAAGCCGCCCAGCGAGCAGAAGAAGATCTGGCGGTTGAGGCCGAGCTCGGGGGCCGTCTGGTTGAGCTTGATGATCTTCGCGACCTGCTTGAGCTGGTTGCCGATGTTCGTGTTCGGAAAAGTCCCGACGACCGGATCGACCTTGAGCGCCGTGCCGATGTTGAGCGCGGCCTGGGTGACGCCGCTCGTCGCGTTCACGAGCGGGACGGACGTGTCGAAGGTCCGCAGCGTGTCGAACGCGCTCCTGCGGGCGAGATCGACGGCCGAGGTCGTGTAACCGTTCAGCGCGAGGATCGAGTTCAGGGCCGTCGGCGCCGGAGCCGCGCCGAGCGGCTTCGTGACCTGCCCGAGGTTGAACTGGTTGTTCCCCGCGAGCGACGTCACCGGCGGGTACGCGGACGCGCCGTTGAGGGACACCTGGTTGTCGGCCGCGAGACCGCCCCAGCCGAGTTTCGTCTTCACGTCGGCGCGCGCGGCCATCCAGGTGGACTGCTGGTCGCTGTGCGAGAAGAGCTGGTAGGGGCGATAGGCGGCGTTGCCCTGGTACTGCGCCTTGGTGGTGGGCTGGTTGAGCGGCCCGACGTTCGAGACGACGGCGAGCTTGCCGGAGTCGAAGAGGGCCTTGAGGCCCGTCATCGCGGGGTGGAGCGCGTAGGCGAGGCCGAGGCTGTTCGGCGTGATCGTCGTCGCGGCGAGCGCGCCCTGCGCGATGGCGAGGCTGCCGCCGCGGGCCGCGGCGTAGGCCGTGTAACCCGACCCGTAGACCGGAATGACCATGTTGTTCGCGTCGTTCCCGCCGAAGAGGAAGATGCAGACGAGCGCCCGGTAGTCGGATGGCGCCGCCATGGCGGCGTTCGAAATGAGCCCGAGGCGCTCGAGGCTCTCCGAGATGGCCGTCATGCCGACGGCGCCGCACGCCGAAATGCGAAGGAAGTCCCTGCGAGTCGTCATGATTACCTCTCCACCTGGAATTGCGAGGACGTCGCGACGAGATACGTCGCCTGTTGCGCCTTGGCCCTCGGGGTCGGCGCTGCGTTCACGGCGTTGACGATGGCCGTCTTGGCGCCAGCCGAGAGGAGGCCGTGACACAGCCTCCGGTTGAGCTCTTCGACCATGCCGGCGGGATCGCCGGCGAGAGTCTGAATGCCGCTCATGTCCAGAGAAGTCCCCGACGGGTTGTTCGCTCCGACGGGGATCGTCGAATACACGAGCGTGTTCACGAGGTTCGCGCGGCGGAGGGCGGTCGAGGCCGAGAGGATTCCGAACTCCGGCCCGTAGAGCGTGGTGCCCGGGGTCAGGTAGTCCGCGGGGAAATAGCTGAACACTGTGTCGGGCTGGAAGACGGTCTGCCCCAGGTTCGCGACCTGCGGCGAGATGACGCCGTCCGACAGGCCGAGGCCGTTCGCCGAGCGCGCACCGAGGCCTCGGAGAAGCGCGATCGCGAAGAACGCCGGCTCCCGGAGGGCCCCGAAGTTCGGGTCCGTCGCGCCGGCGAGCGCCTCGGAATCGGTCACGATCGCCCGGACGACCGCCGCGAGGTCGCCGCGCACTCCCGAGCCGTTGTCGTTGAATTTCGCCGCGATGCGCGCGACGTACGCGGGGCTCGGGTTCGACGTCACGAGGTTCCGGATGAGGGATCCGCCGATGTACGGCCCCACGTTCGGGTCGTTGAAGACCGCGTCGATGGTGTCGTTCAGGTCCTTGTCGGCGGTCTGGAGCGTGCTGCACGGAGCCACGGGACCCCGACAGGGGAGAACCGTCCCGTTATAGAGGGTCTTGGCGCCCTTGTCGTGGTTCGCGTCGACGAGCACCATCGGCGTGACGTAGTCGTCGGTGAGCGGAGCGATCGAGATCGGGGGCGCGAGGCGCCAGCCCGTGAAGACGCGAGCGCCCTCGGTGATCGCGGCCTGGTTGTACGTCTCGATCGGTTCTCCGCCGCTAAGCTGCGGCGTCCCGTCGAGGTTCAGCTTGACGAGGCCGATCGAGAAGAGCTGCAGAAGCTCCCGCACGTAGTTCTCGTTCGGGAGCTGCAGCGTGGACGTATTCATGTTGAGGTACTGACCCATCGCCGCGTTCAGCGTGATCTGGTAGAGGATGTTCCGGTAGTTCCCGAACGCGTTGTTCGCGAGGATGTTCAGGTAGGGGACGTTCCGGCTCGACTGGCCGATGTCCTGGCCGTTGATCGGGATGATCTTGTGGAGCGCCCAGGCCACGCGCTGGCGGAGCTGGTCCCCTCCGTAAAGCGCGTTGAAGTAGAACTGCCCCTGGAGCGGGTACATCGTGTAGTTGTCGCGCGGGCAGTTACCGGTGCAGGTGCCGGGCTGGTTGTTCGGAAACAGCGTCCCCTGCACGTAGTTCGACGGCGGCGCCGCGAACTGCTCGTCGAGGAAGGCGCTCATCCCGACGTCGCGAATGTGCGCGGTCAGCGCGGGACTCGCCCCGAATGTCGTGAAACCCGCGAAGGCGGTGAACGTGGAGACGGGCGTCGCGGACACGTCCTCGAAGTAACCCGACACGTCGATGAGAAAGTCCGTCGTCCCCGTGGGCTGCTGGCAATAGACGGCGATGTCGCCGAAGGACCCGAGGCGCGCGATGAAGTTGTTCGCGCGCGTCTTTCCGGCCCGGTAGCTGATCGCCGTGGAGGAGCCCGCGCCCGCACCCCCGGGGACGACGGCGAGAGAACCCGCCGCCGAGGGCATGACGACGGCGATGTTCATGTTCACGGACCGCGCCGAGGCGGGGATGCCGCACGTGCCGACGAGCGTGTACGTGCGCGAAGAGCCCGCGGCAAGCGCCGGCGCCCCGAACGCGCCCGCCGGGTTACGGGTATCGGCGACCCGGCAAGGGGGAATCGGGAAGAACTTCGTCTGGGGAAGGCTCTGCGCCGCAAGGGGCGCAGAGAGGAAGAGGAGCGTCAGAAGGAAAGAACGCCTTGGGCAATGCTTCATCCTGTACTCCCGCGGGATTCCCGCACGTCGATGGTTTGCCGTTCACATTCGGCCGACAGGCCGGAGAGAAATGGCTGGGTTCTCTTACCTTGTAGTGACTCAACCTATCGCGTCTTGCCGCGCAATTGCAAGAGTTTCTGCGGCTCCTTCGTAAGATATTGAGAATAAGTCTCTTGTTCGCCGAACTTGGGGCTCGACTCACCCTCGTCGTCCAGTTTCTGGCGTCCGGCCGTGAACAGCTCGCTCCCGACGCGTCGTGACGGACCTCACCATCCCACTCCCGGCTAGAATGGACTGGTCTTGCCACCACTCGGCCCTCGCACGCTTCGCATCGCGGTCGTCGACGACGACGACGGTGTGCGCGAGCTGATGCGGACCTCCCTCGAACGGGTGGGAGCGACGGTCGACCTCTTCCCCGGCTCGCAGCTCTTTCTGGACCGCGCGATCTTCACGGACTACGACGT
>JAMQPJ010000521.1 GCA_023717585.1 Thermoanaerobaculia bacterium | reverse complement strand
GGGCCGCCATTCCCCAGCCGGGATCGCCGGACCGCTGGCTCCTCCTCTCGGACGACGGGCCTGCCGTGACGGCCGCGTTCGTGGATCTCGGCAAGCGCGGCCGGGAGGGCGCGCGCGCGCCGGACGCCGAGGAGCTCGCGCGCACGGGCTTCCGGAGCGGATTCCTGAACCTCTTTCGTCACTTCGACGCCGTCTACCGCTCGCGGGACGATCTCGCGCCCCGCGTGATAGGGAAAACGAACGGCCCGTTCGCCGAGCGCGCGCTCGGCAGCGGCATCGCCGGCGTATTCGGCCGCTTCGCCCGGTTTCCGGCCGCGCGCGAGGAAGCGAAGGGCGGCGGCGTGGAGGTCCTCGTCCGCGACGTACGCTTCGGCTACCTCTCGAACGAGGTCGACCCGTTCACGTACATCGTCCGCTACTCGGCGGACGGGAACTTTCTCTCAGCGGGGTTTCCGTCGTCGCGCTGGAGCCATGTCCCCAGGAACGGCCCCGTCCGCGTGGCACGTTAGGAGGCTCGCGGGGGTTCAGGGGCCCGTACCTTACGGAAGTCGGAAGTGCACCTTCACGGCACGCGAGCGGAAGGCGAGGAGCGAGAGCGCCGTCGCGAGGGCGACGCCGGCGAGAATCAGAGTCATGCGGAGATACGGCGCGCCGGCTGCGCGGCGCTCTCCCGCGAGAAGGGCGAGCGTGCGAATCCACTCGAGGGTTCCGAGAACGAGAGCGCCCTCCACGACCCGCGCCGCCCACGGGCGCCGCGCGAAGAGGAGCGCGACGACGGCCAGGGCCGCGGCGACCATCGCGAGGCGCCCCGCGCGCAGGAAGTGCGCGCCTAAGGCGAGGAGGGCGAGCGCCGCGGGGAGAAGGCGCAGGGCCATGCCGCCCATGCCGGCTACGCCGCTCCGTGGACCGCGATCTCGGCCCTCGGCGGGAGCGCGAGGGCGCGGGCCTCGACGTCTAGGAACTCGTCGAGCCGCTTCTTCGTCGCCTCCTCACCCGCGTGGGCGATCGCGAGGTCGAGGTAGATCGGGCCGTGCCGGGCCTCGGCTTCGGCGAGGTCGGCGTAGATCTTCGAGAGACGCGCGTCGGTCACGTGGCCGAGGAGAAGCGTGAAACGCTCGTGGCTGCGCGCCTCGATGAGCGCGGCCACGAGGAGGAGGTCGAGGCCTCTCTCGGGCTCCCGATCCCTGCGGCAGGCCGCGCGAAGCTCGGCGACGTAGAAGTTGCGCCTGGTCGTCTTCATGGGCGCGCCGAGGCGGCGCGCCTCGCGCGAAACCCTGCGAAAGTGTCGCAGCTCCTCGGCGGCGAGCGCGGAAAGCCGGTCGACGAGGGGCGCGTTCCGCGGATACGAACCGACGAGCGACAGGGCGTAAACCGAGGCCTGCAGCTCGCAGACGGCGTGATCGGCCACGAACGCGGGCAGATTCTCCTTCGCCATGACATGAGCCGCCCACGACCCGGGCGTCCGGGAGCGAAGGCGCAGGGACATCACGGCGCGGGCACCGCGGCCGGTTCTTCGGCGGATCGGGGATTCGAGGATTCAGGCGCCACCCTGAGAGAGGGCGCCGGCGCCGGAGATACGGGCTCTCTCGAGCGCTTCAGATAGGCCGAGGCCGCGCCGAGGTGGCCCACCCGCGTCAGGATCCGGAGAGCGACGACGAGCTGCTGGCCGGCGAGGATCAAGGCGAAGTCGCCGAGCTTCACGCCGTTCCAGACCGGGCCGAGGAACGCCCAGGCGGCGAGCGGAAGAACGCCCAGAACGCCGAAGGCGATCTCGATCGCGAGCGTGCGTGCCGGCCGGCGGAGGACGAATCCAAGAGCGCTCATCAGGGCCGCGAAAGGATTCGTGGCTCCCTGTCCCATCGCCGCGCGCGCGTACACGACGACGAGCCGGAGATAACCCGCGACGAGGAGGAACGCCCCGAGGCGCAGGAGCAGAAGCCCCGTGGCTTCCCACTCGTACCGCAGCTCGTCGGGCTCGTACAGCGTGCCCGGCGCCGCGTAGACCCATCGATAGGCCGCGAGGATTCCCGCGAGAGACAGCGCCCCGAACAGGAGGGACGGGACCGCGAATCGCGCGGCGTCCGCTCCGAACGCGGAGAGGTCCGCCCGGTCGCGCTCGGCGCCGAATCGCCCGGCGAATCCGCCGGAGAAGAGGGCCGCGAGGAGGGCCGCGAGCGCGGCATAGGCGACCGCCGAGCCCGAAAGGCCCGTCGTTCCGAAGAAGCCCGAAAGGGGCGCCGTCTTTCCGGAGGGGCCTCGTTCGTCACGCTCGCCGGTGACGGCCTCGTCCCACTTCTCGAGGTCGCCGAGGACATCGGGCCGCGTACGCGTGAACGCCGAAAAGAACGTGTGGAGGTCCGCGTCGCTCGCGCCGAGCCGGTCGGCCCAGGGGCTCTTGTCGAGCGTCGTATGGAGCGCGGACGCGAGCGGATGCAGGAAGGCGGCCGCGAGCACGGCGTTCAGGAGGAGGAAGAGCAGGACCGCCTTCCAGGTCTCGAGCGCCGAGACGAGTCCGCGGGTCGCGAGGACGAGGACCGAATCGCGCCTCACGAGAGCCCCGCGAAGCCGAGCAGGGCGAAGAACTCGAGCGCGTTCTGCGCCCAGAAGCGGAGCCGCGCGGCCCAGCGGCGCGACGCCGCGGGCGCCTCGTCCGTGAGGCGGCCGTTGTTGAGCGGGTTCTCGTCGAGAAGGCACCGGTGGTCCGGATCCACCTCCACCGCGACGAGCTTCGGGCCCGTGATGCGGTAGCGGATCCAGCGCTCGTCGCCGATCCACGGGCGGCGCACCCGCGCGCCGCCCTCGAAGCGAAGCTCGACCTCGACCGGCCATGTCGCGTCGCCGAGCCGCTGCGCGACGGCCAGCGACTCCCATCCGCCCGCATCGTCCTTCATCGTCGCGAACGCGCGGGCCTCGCCCTCGCCCGTGTATCCGCTCGGTCCGCGAGCGCGGCGCGTCGTGGCCGACGTGACGGCGTAGTCGACGGGGCCTGCCGCGCCCCAGATTCCCGCGACGGCGTTCGCGGGCGCGTCGCCCGCGACCTCGCGGACCACCGCGACGAAGTCGGCCGATGCGGGGTGTTTGAACGCCCAGCGGGTCGCGTACGTCTTCATGACCTTCGCCCACGTCTCCGGACCGAACGTGCGCTCGGCGGAGGCCAGAAGCAGCCCCGTGCGGTTGTAGGCGTTCACGCGCACGGCGGCGCCGTCGAGCTGGCGGAAGCTCGGCACGTCCGTCGCGTCCGACCGCGAGGACTGCGTCCAGCGGTGGGCGCGCTCGTTCGTGGCCACGGGGTACGGGAGGACGACGGATGGGAACACGACGGGGAGACCGAAGAAGCGGACCACGAGCGACGGATCGCCGAAGGCCGACTTCAGTGTGCGGAGCGTCGCGTAGGTGTTGAAACCCTCGTCGAGGTGCGCCTCCTCGAACTCGTTGGAGGCGAGCATCCCGTAGAACACCTGATGCCCGAACTCGTGGACCGTCACGCTTTCGGGCGAATGCGCGGCCGCGGGCGCCATCTCGCGGGCGCCGCCCACGAAGAGCGTCGGGTACTCCATGCCCTCGGTGTGGCTGCCCCAAGGCGGGTCCACTACGGTGATGACGGGGTAGGGATAGGGCAGATAGCGCCTGCCGTAATCGGCGAGCCCCGCCTTCACGGCCTTGAGGTACCGGTCACGGACGGGCCGGTGGTCTGGTTGCAGGAGAAGCACGATGTCGACGTTCGGAAGCCCGGGCGCGCTGAACGTGTCGCGCACGACCTCGAAGCGCGGGCAGGCCGTGAACGCGAAGTCGTGCACGTCCTCGGCGACGAAGTGCACGCGCACGAGATCGCCCGGGAGCTCGGCCTCGTCCTTGAGGACGCCCGTCGCGCCGACGCGGCCCTTCACGGCCTTCGGAAGCGTCAGCGTGACGTCGTAGTCGCCGAAGTCGGCGAAGAACTCGGTCGCGCCGTGGAACTGGTGCGCATTCCAGCCACGGTCGGTCGCGACGCCGAGCTTCGGGAACCACTGCGCGCCGAGCAGGTAGTCGTCCTTCCAGCCGGTGCGCGCGACCGCCCGGGGGAACTTGCCTTCCCAGTCGACGCGGAAAACGACCGTCTCGCCGGGCGCGACGGGCCTCGGAAGGGCGACGGAGACGAGCGTCCGGTCGTCCGGATTCCCGTCGTCGGGCGAGACGTACTTCAGCGCGGGGGTCAGGTCGGTGCCGTCCTCGAGGCTGATGCGGTGGATCTCCATGAACCCCCACCGTCTTGCGTCCTTCGCGCGCATGCGGCGGTCGTTCCGCCCGGCGCCGCGCGCCTGTTCGGTGAGCCACGTCGAGCGATCGTTCTTCCAGGCGTTCAGATAGAGGTGGATCCTGAGGTCCTCGAATGGGAAACGCGTGCGGTTCGTGAACCGCACCGTCTCCTTCCCGGTGATGCCGTGCTCGGCGCTCACGTGCGCCTCGATCGTGTAGGAGGCGACGGCCGGGACGCGCGGGCCGGCGTCGAGACGCGCCGTTGCGAAAAGGGCGGCGAGCACGGCGAGCACGGCCGGCCGCGCGGCTGGGAGGCGAATCACGACGGGGGATGCTAGCAGGGGCGCGCCCGGGCTCTCGCCGCCTAGAATCGGTTCCGTGGCGAAGACGAAGACCCCGGCGGCGCGAGCGGCCGAGCTCCGGGAGGAGATCGGGCGGCACGCGCGCCTTTACTACGTCGAGGACCGGCCGGAGCTCACGGACGCCGCATACGACTCCCTGCTCCGGGAGCTGATCTCTCTCGAGGAGGCCCACCCCGAGATCGTCACGCCGGATTCGCCGACGCAACGCGTCGGAGGCACACCGGTGGGCGAGCTCCCGAACGTGCGGCACGAGATCCCGCTCCTCTCGCTCGAGAACGCGTACGCGCCGGAAGAGCTGAAGGCGTGGGCCGACCGCGTCGTCAACCGCCTCGGGCGGACGCCCGCCTTCGTCTGCGAGCTGAAGATCGACGGACTCTCCGTCTCGCTCGTGTATGAGAACGGCGCGCTCGTCCGCGCCGCGACGCGAGGGGACGGGACCACGGGGGAGGACGTCACTCCCAATGTCCGGACCATCCATGCGGTGCCGCTGGATCTGAAAACCTCTGAGAAGGGTAAGGGGGGAGCCGCCGCGGGCGCGGCGGCCCGGGGGGTTCCTTCGAAGGTGAAGATTCCGGCGGTGCTGGAAGTGCGCGGTGAGGTGTATTTTCCGAAGAAGTCCTTCGCGGCCCTCAATGCAAAGAGGGAAGAGGCGGGGGAGCCGCTCTTCGCGAACCCCCGCAACGCCGCGGCGGGATCCCTGAGGCTTCTGGACGCGAGGATCACGGCGAGCCGCCGCCTCTCCGCCTTCCTGTACTCCATCGCCCGCTGGGACGGCCCCGACGAACCGCAACGCCAGAGCCAGAGCCTCTTCACGCTCGAAGAACTCTCTTTCCCCGTCAACCCCCATCGCATCGTCGTTTCCGATCTGGACGGCATTTTCGGTTTTCTCGACGAGTGGAAGACGAAGCGTCACGACCTGCCGTTCGAGACGGACGGCGTCGTCGTGAAGGTGGACACGCTCGCCGACCAGAGACGCCTCGGACAGACCGCGAAGTTCCCGCGTTGGGCCATCGCGTACAAGTACCCCCCCGAAGAGGCGACGACCGTCGTCACGGACATCGTCGTACAGGTCGGGCGCACCGGCGTCCTGACACCGGTGGCCGAGTTCACACCCGTCCTTCTCGCGGGCACGGTCGTGAAACGGGCGACGCTCCACAACCACGAGGACCTCGCGCGCAAGGACGTGCGCGTGGGCGACACCGTCGCCGTCGAGAAGGGCGGCGACGTGATCCCGAAGGTCACGCGCGTCATCCTGGAGAAGAGGCCGAAGAGCGCGCGGCCGTACGCGATGCCGGCGCGCTGCCCGGCCTGCGACGAGAAGGTCGTGCGGCAGGAGGGCGAGGTCGCGGTCCGCTGCGTGAACCCGGCCTGTCCCGCGCAGCTGGCCGAGCGGCTCCGGCACTTCGTTTCGCGCCGGGCCATGGACGTCGAAGGCCTCGGCGACGAGCGCGTCGAACAGCTGCTCGAGGCCGGCCTCCTCCAGGACGTCGCGTCTCTCTACGCTCTCACGGGGGACCAGCTCGCGCCCCTCGAAAGATGGGGCGAGAAATCCGCGGCGAACGTGATCGCCGAGATCGAAGAATCGAGGGGCGCCGGCCTCGCCCGCCTCCTCTTCGGCCTCGGGATCCGGCAGGTGGGCGAAAAGACGGCGAAGCTCCTCGCACGGCGCTTTCTCTCGATGGAAGCTCTCGAGACGGCCGGCGAGGACGCCCTGACGTCGGTGTCCGAAATCGGCCCCGAGACGGCCCGTGGCATTCTGGAGTGGTTCGCCCAGGGCCCGAACCGGAGCCTCCTCGCGAAACTCCGGCAGGCCGGGGTCCGTATGACGGAGAGCCCGGCAGCGTCCGGAGCGGGGGGATCCCTGTCCGGGGGTGTCTACGTCCTGACGGGGACGCTGGCGCGAAGATCCCGCGACGAGGCCATGGCCGCCATCGAGTCGGCGGGTGGAAAGGTGAGTGGAAGCGTGTCGAAGAAGACGACGGCGGTCATCGCCGGCGAGGAGCCGGGGAGCAAGCTCGACAAGGCGAAGTCCCTGGGCGTCGCCGTGTGGACCGAGGACGACCTGGACCGGGCGCTCGGAGCCCCTTCTTGAGCGCGTTCCCGGGCACGGAGGCACCGCTCATCCTCGTCGTCGACGACGACGCGGGCAGCCGGAAGGCCATGTCCCTGACGCTTCAGACCGACGGCCGCCGCGTGGAGGAGTTCGCCGAGGCGGACGCCGCCCTCGAACGGGCGATCGAGGATCCGTCGGTGGCCCTCGTCGTGACCGACCTCAAGATGCCCGGCAAAAGCGGGCTCGAACTCGCGGCGGACCTCGCCGCCGCGAGGCCCGACGTCTCGGTCCTCCTCGTCACGGCGCACGGAGACGTCGAGACGCTGCTGTCGGCGCGCACGCTCGGGACCGTCGACTACGTGGCGAAGCCGCTCGCGAAAGACGACCTCCGTCTCAGGGCCGAGGCGGCGCTCAGAAGGTCGCGGCAGGCCGGCGAGATCAAGGACCTCCGCGAGCGCCTCGACAAGCGCTTCGGCTTCGAGGCGATTCTCGGGATCAGCAAGCCCATGGAGGAGCTCTTTGCGCGTCTCCGCGTCGTCGCGCCCGCGAAGACGACGGTCCTCGTCGTCGGCGATTCCGGGACGGGCAAGGAGCTCGTCGCGAACGCGCTCCACCACACCTCGCCGCGCCGGGGGCGCGCGTTCGTCGCCCTGAACTGCGGGGCCATCCCCCGCGAGATCATCGAGTCCGAGCTCTTCGGCCACGAGCGCGGGGCCTTCACCGGCGCGCTCGTGAAGCGCGTCGGACGCATCGAGCAGGCTCACGGCGGCACGCTGTTTCTCGACGAGGTCTCCGAGATGCCGCCGGACCTCCAGGTCAAGTTCCTCCGCGTCCTCGAGGAAAAGCGCGTCACGCCGGTGGGGGGCAACGAGAGCCGGGAAGTGGACTTCCGGCTCGTGGCGGCCACGAACCGCGACCTCCGCGCCGAGATCGAGGTGGGCCGTTTCCGGCAGGACCTCTACTACCGTCTGTCCGTCGTCACGATCGAGATTCCGCCGCTCCGCGAGCGGAAGGACGACATCCCGCTCCTCGTCGAGCGCTTTCGCGACCTCTTCGCGAAGGAGCACGGCAAGCCCGTGACCGGTGTGACGCCCGCGGCCCTCGCCGCCCTCGTCGGC
>JAMQPJ010000510.1 GCA_023717585.1 Thermoanaerobaculia bacterium | reverse complement strand
AGGTCGGCGAGCGACCCGAGCGCTTCGACAGGAAGAACCGCGACAACGACATCACCCGCTTCGGCGCGGACGTAACCACCCCGGGACGTCACGGCGCTCTTCGTGTTCTCGATGTTTGCGGAATGGATCAGGACCCCGGCCGCCAGCCGACCATCGGGAAGAGCCTCTGTTCGAATCAGCGGCCTATCCTGCTCGGAGGGCAACGCCCAGGCGAGGGGCATCCGGTTTGAATGGTCTCGCACGAGGCGACGCAAGAGCGAATCGAGCTTTGGGCTCAGCGCGGATTCGGCCGCGAGCGGGGTTTCCGAGACAAGCGCGGTCTTCCGACCGGAGGCCCCGTTCCGGCCCTGCTCCCCGGCGGCTGTCAGGCCAACAAGCAGGACCAGTCCTGCGACCAGCGATCTGGCAAGACAACGAGAGACATCGGGCGCCGTCGGACGTCTCAACACAAAGCCTCCTAGGGTTTCCTAGAGTCTATCCCACCCAGTCTAGGCACGCGAAAAGCTCCCACCGCCTTCCTCCTCGAGCGCGGTCTCCAATTCGAGGGTCGTCCCTGTTTATACAAGCGCAAAAAGGCGCCTTCCGGGCTCAAGAAAAAGAGGGCCCGGTTTCCCGGGCCCTCTTCCTTTTGGTGCTTTGCGCGGCCTTCGCCGCGGGGTCTATTTCTCGAGCTCGACGACGACGTCCACCGGGGAGCCGATCCGCACCGTGACGTCCACGGTCTTCGATTTGTAGCCGGGGCGCGTGACGGTGATCGAGTGCGTGCCGGGATCCGTGACGACGCCGCGCGGATTGGCGGCGAGGTCCTCGCCCGCGCCGAGGTACTTGTCGTCGACGTAGACGGCCGCGTCTTCGGGCGTGACCTTGAACCGCATGCGCGCGCGGTTGCCCGCGGGCCGCGGCAGGGGCTCGGGCCGCGCGTCCATCCGGTCCTCGGGAATGCGCTCTCGCGCTTCGGGCGCGCGCTCGCGATCGCTCCATCCGTCGTCGCGCGGCGCGGGCGCGCGACGGAGAGCGCGACGCGGCGGGCGCGGAGCCTCGGCCTCGTCGGCCTCGGGAGCGTCTTCAGGACCGCCCAACTCCGAACCATGTTTCGTGAAAACGCGGCCGAGGGGAGTGCCCTTCGACTCCGGAGCGAACTGGTCGAGCGCATTCTTGCCGGGCTCGAGCTTCAGCTTCTGGTCGAAGCGCACGCGCTGGCCGCGGGAGACGTCGAGATCGGTCGCGAACGTCTGATACCCCGGAAGGCGGAACTCGATGTGGTATTTCCCCGGTCCGAGGTAGAGCGTGTCGGGCCTGCCGTCGAAGTCGTCGGCTGTCCCGATGTACTTGCCGTCGAGAAAGACCTGCGCCTCCTCGGGCGAGACGTCGGTCTTGACGATCGCGTACCGGCCGCCGCGCGCGGACACGCGCACGCGTCCTTCTCCTTCTCCGTCGCTGTCGTCGCTCGTCACGACGTAGACGCTGGAACCTCCCCACCACCAGGAGGAGTAGTAGGGCGCCCAGCCCCAGCCCCATCCGTATGGGTAGTAGCCCCCTCCGAACCGGCGATACCCACCGTGCCAACCGCCACCGTGCGAACCGCCACGGTGCCAGCCTCGGCCGTGCCAACCGCCGCCGTGCGGATCGCCGCGGTGCCTGGTGCCTCCGTGCGAGCCGCCAACCCGGCTTCCGCCGCTCGAGTGGCGAACGCCCCCTGTGTGACTCGACCCGGCGGAACGAGCGCCGCTGCCGCCATGTCCGGAACTGCCATGTCCGGAACCGCCGTGCCCCGAACCACCGCGGGCCTCCGCCGACCCTGGGGCGAGCGTCACGGCCGCCGCGAGGGCAGCCGTCGCGATCAGAGAGGAGCGAAGGAAGCGAGGAAGAGCGTTCGTGACCATCTTGGCACCCCCGGACGAGGTTTCGATCCCCACCCTCTGGACGGCATTGCAAGGACCCTGCCCGAAACCTTCGGCTCGACCGTCCCCTGTCCCGGACACCATTATCCTCCCGTTCCCGCCGGAGCGAGGGGAAGGAGGCCTCGAACGACTGCTCCCGGGTCGCTCCGCAGCTGGAATCCGCCGACCACCGAGTACGCCTCGACGGCCAGGACGTCCGCGGAAAGCGTCATCCTCCGATACGCGCTGAGGCCTCTTACGAACCCCGCGTAATCGCGCGCGGCCGCCTGGGACACGAACGCGTCCATCGCGCGTTCCTTCCGGGCCCGGCTCCGCGTGATGTCGACGAGGAAATTCGGCCGGAACGGCTGGGAAAGCTCGAAAAACGCCACCGTCGCCGCGTCCAGAGCCCGCGCGGCCGCATCCGAGG
>JAMQPJ010000432.1 GCA_023717585.1 Thermoanaerobaculia bacterium | reverse complement strand
GGCGGCCGGCGGCGCCTCCGAGCTGGGAGCGGCCCTGGCCGATCTCCTCCGCGCGCGCAAGAGCGACGAGCGGCGCGCGCAGCGGTGTCTCGTCGGGCCCCAGCGGGACGACGCCGTGCTCCGGGCGGACGGCGTCCCGCTCGCGAGCCGAGCCTCGTCGGGCGAGACGCGGACGCTCCTCCTCGCGTGGACCCTTGCGGAGATGACGCTCGTCGCGGGCGGCGGCAGGGCGCCGATTCTCGGGTTCGACGACTTCGATTCCGAATGGGATCCGCGTGTTCTCGGCGCTTTTGCCGAGGCGCTCCCGGGGGACGGACAGGTCTTCCTGACCTCCGCTCGACCCGCGGCGGTCCGTGGGCTTCCCCTTCCGGCGGGCGCGAGCTATCGAATGGCAGCAGGGCGGCTCCTCCGAGAGGGAATCCTGGGCGCCGGCCGAAACGCGGAGCGCCGAGGCGTCGCCGTGGCCGCCGCCGCCGCGGGAGCGGGGCTGAGATGAGCGAACGCAGCGAACGCGCAGACACCCCGATCGTCGCGGAGACGCTGCCGCCGCCCGGGCCGACGCACGCCGGCGCGGAAGACTACGGCACGAGCTCGATCAAGCTCCTGAAGGGGCTGGAGGCCGTGCGCAAGCGGCCCGGGATGTACATCGGAAACACCGACGACATCACGGGGCTGCACCACATGGTCACGGAGCTCGTCGACAACGCGATCGACGAGGCGCAGGCGGGGTACTGCGACACGATCTCCGTCGTCGTCCATGCCGACGACTCCGTCACCGTGGAGGACAACGGACGCGGAATTCCCGTCGGGCCGCATCCCGTGCTCGGCCGCGAGACCCTGGAGATCATCCTCACGGACCTCCACTCGGGCGGCAAGTTCGACGACAACGCGTACAAGGTCTCGGGCGGCCTCCATGGCGTCGGCCTCTCGGTCGTCAACGCGCTCGCGGGATCGCTCGATGTCGAGGTCAAGCGCGAGGGCCGGGTCTGGCAGCAGCACTACGAAAAGGGCGTGCCGACGGTGCCGATCCGCGAGGTCGGCAAATCGACGAAGACGGGCACGAAGATCACGTACAAGGCGGACCCGGAGATCTTCTCCGTCAGGAGCTACAACTTCGACGCGCTGTCGCAGCGCCTGCGCGAGCTCGCGTTCCTGAATTCCGGCGTCACGATCGAAATCCTCGACGAACGCGGCTGGGATTCCGCTCGAGCGGACCGCGCGCTCGACAAGGGCGAGAAGAAGCACGTCTTCAAGTACGACGGCGGCATCCGCTCGTTCGTCGAGCACCTGAACAAGAACAAGCAGCCGCTCCACGAGTCCGTCATCACGTTCTCCGACGTGAAGGACCCGAGCGGAAACGCGGCGGTGGACGCGAAAAAGGAGCGCCTGGACGTCGCGCTCCAGTGGAACGACGGCTACACCGAGCAGATGTTCTGTTTCACGAACACGATCTCGAACAAGGACGGCGGCACGCACCTCGAAGGACTGAAGACCGCGCTCACCCGCGCGATCCAGAGGTACGCCGAGGGCACCGGGCTGACGAAGCACCTCAAGGACACGACACTCTCGGGAGACGACTGCCGTGAGGGCCTCACGGCGGTCGTCTCGCTCAAGATCCGGGATCCGAAGTTCTCTTCGCAGACGAAGGAAAAGCTCGTCTCGCAGGAAGCGAAGACGTGGGTGCAAACAGTCACCTACGAGAAGCTCTCGAGCTTTTTCGAGGAGAACCCGAAGGTCGCGCGCCGCGTCGTCGAGAAGATCGTGGACGCCGCGCGCGCGCGCGAAGCGGCGCGCAAAGCGCGCGAGCTCGTGCGGCGCAAAGGGGCGCTCGACGGGGCGGGGCTGCCCGGAAAGCTCGCCGACTGCCAGGAAGGCGATCCCGCGCTCTCGGAGATCTTCATCGTCGAGGGCGACTCGGCTGGCGGCTCGGCCAAGCAGGGGCGCGACCGGCGCACACAGGCGATCCTGCCGCTCAAGGGCAAGATCCTGAACGTCGAGAAGGCGCGCTTCGACAAGATGCTCGCCTTCGCCGAAATACGCTCCCTGATCCTCGCGCTCGGGGCGGGCATCGGCGAGGACTTCGATTCGGACAAGATCCGCTACCACAAGATCGTCCTCATGACGGACGCGGACGTGGACGGCAGCCACATCCGGACGCTTCTCCTCACGTTCTTCTTCCGGCAGATGCGGACGGCGGTCGAGCGCGGCTATCTCTACATCGCGCAGCCGCCGCTGTTCCGGGCCGTCGAAGGCAAGAAGGAGGTCTTCCTCAAGGACGAGAAGGAATACGCCCGCTTCCTCCTCGCGCGGATCGGAGACGACCGCGCGCTCACGGCGGAGCCGGCGGAGCGGACGCTCTCGGGGACCGCTCTCATGACCCTGGTCACGGGCCTGCAGGACTGGCGAGCGCTCACGCTGCGCCTGGCGGTCCGCGGCTACCCCGAGGCGCTCGTGAGAACGCTCGTGAGACAAAAGCTCGTCGAGCCCGGAGCTCTCCAGGACCGCGGGCGCCTCGAGCGCGCGGCGCACGAGTTCGCGGCCGTCGTCGAGTCGTTCGCGATCGTCTCCGACGAGGAGCACGGCGGCTTCGCGGTGCACGTGACCCAGGCGGTCAACGGCGTGACGAAGACCGGGATCGTGAATGCGGCGTTTCGCGCGGGATACGAGATGCGGCGCGCCGTCGAGCTGGCGGCCGCGCTCGCCGGCTTCCTCGACGGCCCGTACCGCCTGAAGACGAACGGGAGCGGCGACGAGCGCGTCCTCGTGACGCTCGGCGAGGCCGTGGACGCCGTCCTCGAGAGCGCCAAGAAGGGGCTCACGATCAACCGCTACAAGGGCCTCGGCGAGATGAACCCGGACACGCTGTGGGAAACCACCATGGACCCTACGAAGCGCACGCTGCTGCAGGTCCGGGCGGAGGACCACACCGAAGCCGACCTGATGTTCACGAC
>JAMQPJ010000429.1 GCA_023717585.1 Thermoanaerobaculia bacterium | reverse complement strand
GGCGCCGAGATCGTGCTCGCGAACACCTACCACCTCATGCTTCGTCCCGGCGGCGACGTCGTCCGGCGCCTCGGCGGGCTGCATCGCTTCGTCGGCTGGGACCGGCCGATCCTGACCGACTCCGGCGGCTATCAGGTCATGTCCCTTGCCGGAAGCCGGACGCTCTCCGAGGAGGGCGTGCTTTTCCGAAGCCACGTCGACGGCTCGACGCACGCGCTGAGCCCCGAGCGCGCCGTGGACCTTCAGCTCGGAGACTTCGGAGTCGACATCGCGATGGTTCTCGACGAGTGCACTCCGTATCCCGCGACGGAAGGAGCGGCGTCGGCGTCGATGAAGCTCACGCATCGCTGGGCGCGGCGTGCAGCCGAGCGGCGCGACGCTCGCGGGGGGAATCGCGGCGCGCTGTTCGGCATCGTCCAGGGCGGCATGTTTCCCGGCCTCAGGGATGAGAGCGCGGCGGCGATCGCGGCCTTGCCGTTCGACGGGATCGCCTGCGGAGGCCTCTCGGTGGGCGAGCCGCAGGAGGAGATGCGCGCGATGGTCGCGCACACGGGGCCGCTCCTTCCCGTGGGCAGGCCGCGCTATCTCATGGGCGTCGGCCGCCCGGACGACCTCCTGCACGCCGTCGCGCAGGGCTTCGACATGTTCGATTGCGTGCTTCCGACGCGCGCGGCCCGCCACGGCCTCCTCTACACGTCGGGCGGCACGCTCGCGATCAAGCACGCCCGCCATCGCGAAGACGACGCGCCCCCCGACCCGGCCTGCGGCTGTCCGACGTGCCGGCGGCACTCGCGGGCGTACCTGCGGCACCTTTTCGTAGCGGGCGAGCCCACTGCCGCGACGCTCATGACGGTCCACAACCTGACCGCCATCCTTGACTTGATGCGGGGAATCCGTGAGGCTCTCGACTCGAATCGGTACGCGGCTTGGGCGGCGGAAACGCTCCCGAAGTGGTCGCGTTCCGTCGGAAAGGACGTTCCATGAACCCGTTCCACCTCCTGCAGGCGGCGCCCTCACCCGCGGCCTCGCCGCTCGTGCAGATGGTTCCGTACATCCTCATGTTCGTGATCTTCTACTTCGTGCTTCTCGCTCCGATGCGCAAGCAGCAGAAGAAGCAGAAGGAGCTCCTCGCCACCCTGAAGAAGGGCGACCGGGTCGTCACGACGGGTGGCATCCACGGCACGATCGCGCAGGTCGAGGACCAGATCGTCTGGCTCAAGATCGCCGATACCGTCAAGATCAAGTTGAACCGCAGCGCCATTGCCGGGACGACCGGCGAGGCCGACTCGAAGGAACCGGCCGCGTAGTGCGAAACTAGGGAGTGACCTCCGGGCGCCCCCTGACGTTTCTGCAGTCCTCGGACTGGCATCTCGGATCCGCCCTGACCGGCGGCGGACTGTCTTTCACTCCCGAGGTGCGCGCCGCCCGCCGTGACGAAGTGGACGCAGCCGCGGAGCGCGCGGTAGCCGCCGCGGCGTCGTGCGGCGCCGAAGCGCTTCTCGTCCCCGGGGACCTGTGGGACGCCGAGAACGTCCCGCCCGCGACGATCCACCGCCTCCTCGAGGCCTTCGCGTCCTTCGCGCCGCGACCCGTTTTCGTGGCGCCGGGGAACCACGACTTCGCGGGGCCCGGCGGCTACTACGACCCGACGCTTCTGTCCGCTCTCGGGATGAGGCCCTGGCCCGAGAACGTCGTCGTCTTTCGCGGCCCCGAGTGGGCGGCCGTCCCGTTTCCGGGCCGCGACGACGTCGCCGTGGTCGGACGCGCGTTCCTTTCTTCCGCCGCGGTCGTCGAACGCCCGCTCGCGCCGCCGCCGCCTCGTCCGTCGACCCCGCACGCGCTCCTTCTCCTGCACGGCTCCCTCGAGTCTTATGCGGGGCCCGACTCTCCGAGGGGCACGAAGCGAACCGCGCCTTTCTCCGCGAACGAGGTCGCGGGAGCGGGCTTCTCGTGGGTGGCGCTCGGGCACCACCATCACGATCAGGTCGTGTCCGACGAAGAGGGCCGCCCGTGCGGGGCTTATGCGGGGTGCCCGACGGGCCGGGGCCTCGACGAAGCGGGACCGCGGTTCTTTCTCCGGGTGACGCTGCCCGCGGGCGGATCGCCGCCCGTGGTCGAGAAGATTCCGGCCGATACGCGCGTCGTCAGGGACCTGGCCGTGGACGTGAGCGAGCTCGATGCGGGTCCGCTCGCCGAGAAGGTGGAGGCCACGTTCCGGGACGCCGGCGTCGAGGCGCCGGATCTCGTGCGCGTGACCCTCACCGGGACGCAGGCGTTCGGCGCGCGGCCGGCCGACATTCTGAGGCCCCTCGCCCTGCGCGTGAGGCACCTCGCCGTGCGGGACCAGACCGAGCCGCCCGCGCCCGACCCGGAACCGCGATCGGCGGAGGGCCGCTTCACGACCGACCTCCTGGCGGTTCGCGCCGGGGCCGCCGATGACGCGCAGCGCCGCGTCGCCGATCTGGCGCTCCGGCTCGGCCGCGACGCGCTCCTCGGGAGGCCGATCCGACCGCCCGAGGCCGAGGACCGATGAAGATCGAACGCATCCGCATCGACGGATTCGGCGCGCTTCGCGATCTCGATCTCGCCTGGCCGGAGGGGCGCGTCCTCCTCGCCGTCGATCCGAACGAGACGGGCAAAACGACGCTCTGCGAGGCCATCGTCGCCGCGCTCTACGGACTCCCGAAGACGCGCGGCGTAGCGGGGCGCGTCCGGGAAGTCCGGAGACCCCGGAGCGGCGCCCCCCTGCGCGTGGGCCTCGACGTCTCCGCGGGAGGGACTCGCTGGTCCGTGGACCGCGACCTCGAGGCGGGGACCGTCCGCGTCGTGGACCGCGATCGCGGCCTCGACTGCACGCAGGAGTTCCTGCGCGCCGGAGGACGCGACGCGTTCGGCGAAACCGTGACGGGGGGCCTCACCGAGGCGCTTTTCCGCGCGACGGCGTACGTCTCGCAGAACGTGCTCGATCGCGATTCGCTCGACGCGGGGCTGACCGTCGAGCTCGCGCGCATCGCGGACTCGGGGGGAGGCGAGGCGTCGGTCGTGCGCGCGCTGAAGGGTCTCGAGGCGGTGCGGGCCGAAATGCCGGAGCCCGCCGCGGGATCCAAGATCTCCGTGGACACGGAAATCGCGAGACTCGGAAGGCGCGTCGAAGCGCTGAAGCGGCAGCGGGCGGAGCTTGCGGCGCGTCGCGCGGCCGCCGCGCAGGCCTCGGCGCGCCTGTCGGGATGTGCGAGGGCGCGCGACGATGCGCATCGCGCCGCCGAGATCGCCGTTCTCGCCGAGGTCCTCGCGCACCGACGGGCGCTCGCGCAGCGGCTGGAGACGCTGGGGTCCGCGCTCCGGAAACGGCGCGCGGCCGAAGACGAGGCCCGCGAGCTCGCGCCGGAAGCCGAGCTCTTCTCGGACGCCGCGCTCGCCGCCGTG
>JAMQPJ010000173.1 GCA_023717585.1 Thermoanaerobaculia bacterium | reverse complement strand
CCGGCGACCCCGGCGACCAGATCGAGTCCTGGCTTCGTCACGCTTTTGGCGACAACCTCGAGATGACCTTCTCCCGAGAGACGGAACCGCTCGGCACCGGCGGCGCGCTCTGGAACGCGCGCCGGCACCTCGGGAACCCGTTTCTCCTTCTCAACGGCGACTCGTATCTCGACATCGACTACCGGTCCCTGCTGGGATCTCTGTTGGCGGCGCCGCCGGAAGTCGTGGCGCTGGTGGCCGCCTGGCGCAACCCCGACCCGACGGGCGCGGTCGAGGCCAACAACCTCGCGCTCGGCGAAGACGGAACCGTGACTCTCTACCAGAAGCGCGGCGCGAACCCGCGGCTGACACACGTCGATGCCGGCGTGGGCGCCTACCGGCCCGGTTTCTTCGCCTTCTTTCGGCCGGACGATCGCGCGCCGGTGTCGCTCGAGGAGACCATCTGGCCGCGCGCGATTGCGACGGGCGGCGTTCGCGCCTTCCTCGCTCCGGAGCGCCCATGGGACATCGGAACTCCGGAGCGCCTCGCCGCCTTCGAGAGGCGTCTTTCCGAGAAGGCCGCCTTGACGGCATGATCATCACGCGGACGCCCCTGCGCATCAGCTTCGTCGGAGGCGGGACCGATCTGCCCGCCTTCTACGAGCGCGAGCCGGGAGCCGTGGTTTCCACCGCCATCGCTCACTACGTCTACGTCTTTGCGCACCCTTTCTTCAGCGATCACATCCAGCTGAAGTACGCGAAGACCGAGACGGTGTCGGGCCTCGACGAGATTCAAATGCCCGTCTTCCGCGAGGCGCTCCGGCTCTACGGCATTCGCAGGAAGATCGAGCTGGGAATCGTGGCCGATCTGCCGAAGGAGGGCGGCTCGGGCCTGGGTGGCAGCACCGCCTTCTCGGTGGGCCTCCTGAACGCGCTCTCCCACTACACGGGCCGGCCACTCTCGAACTTCGAGCTGGCCGGGCAGGCCTGCAGGCTGGAGCTGGAGATCCTCGGGAACCCCATCGGCAAGCAGGACCAGTACGCATCAGCCATGGGCGGTCTCAACTACATCCAGTTCAATCCGGACGGCACCGTCATGGTGGAGCCGATCTTCCTGAGCCCCCAGGCGCGGGCCGACCTCCGCGCGAACCTGACGCTCTTCTACACGGGCCTGACCCGCGATGCGCGGGGCATCCTCGGCGACCAGCAGACCCGCATGGCAGGCGACGAGGAGAGCTTCAAGGCCCACGTGCGCATGCGCGACTACGCCCGCGAGCTGCGCGACCAACTGCGACGGAACAGCATCGGCGATCTGGGGCGCTTGCTGCACGAGAACTGGCTGCTCAAGAAGAACCTCGCGAGCGGAATCTCGAACGAGCGCATCGACGACTGGTACGCAAAGGCTCTCGCGGCGGGTGCCGAAGGGGGCAAGCTGCTGGGCGCGGGCGGCGGGGGCTTCCTCCTGCTGTACTGCCGGCGCGAGCGCCAGGATCGGCTCCGCGCGGCTCTCGCCGATCTCAGAGAGATGAAGTTCGAAATGGACCCTCAGGGCACGCGGCTCATTCTCGTCGAGAGCCGGGAGGCGGACGCATGACGGAACGCGACCCCACGGCCCTGGCGGCGCAAAAGGCCCGCGAGTTCCGCGATCAGGCGCTGGCGCTCCTCGCCGCGCTGGACGTGGACAAGATCGCGGAAGTTTCGACGATGCTTCACCGCGCCAAGGAGGCGGGCCGGACGATCTTCATGTTCGGAAACGGCGGAAGCCACAGCATCGCAACGCACCTCGCGGCCGACCTCGGGAAGGGCACGAAGGGGGTTCGACCCGGGCAGCGCCTGTACAGGGTGCTCAGCCTCGACAACGAGGCGTGGCTGACGGCCCAGGCCAACGACGGCGAGCGCGTGTTCCAGGGCGGGGGATACCCGGGCACGTACCGCCATGGGTACGACGGAGCGTTCGTGGGCCAGCTGGAGAATTTTCTTCTGAAGGACGATGTCCTCGTCGCCGTCTCGAGCTCGGGCAACAGCCCCAACATCGTCAACGCGCTTCTCTTCGGACGAGAGCGGGGCGCGGTGACGGTGGCGATCGTGGGCTTCGACGGCGGCCAGGCCGCGCGGCTTTCGGACCACGTGATTCTCGTGCCGACGGTCCCGGGGGCGTACGGGCTCGTCGAGAGCCTGCACAGCGTCGTGCACCACATGCTGTACGAGTGCGCGAGGCGCATCGAGGAGGCATGAGTCCTCGCTTCGTCTTCCTCGATCGGGACGGAGTCCTGAACCGCCGATCGCCCCTGAAGCGATACGTCACGACGCCGGCGGAGCTGGAGCTGCTGCCCGGAACCAGGGAGGGCCTCTCTCTCCTCTCCGCGCATGGCTACGGCATCGTGATCGTCACGAACCAGCAGGGGGTGGCGCGGGGAGAGCTCACGAGCGAGGCGCTTGCAGCCGTCCACGACGAGCTGCGACGGCAGGTTTCCGGCGCGGCGACCTTTCTCGACATCCTGGTCTGCCCTCATTCCGAGGTCGAGGACTGCCCGTGCCGCAAGCCGCGGCCGGGCCTGCTGCTCGAGGCGGCGCGTCGCCACGCGATCCCTCTGGCGCGGACTTTCTTCGTGGGCGACAACCCCACCGACGTCGCGGCCGGCCATGCCGCCGGCACCCGCACGATTTACGTGGGTGAGCCCGGAGCGCTCGCGGGACAGACTCCGCATTTCTCCGCCGGGGATCTGCCGGAGGCCGCGAGGATCATCCTCAGGGAGGACGGACTCACCGAAGGGACAGCATGAGAGCGTTCGTCACCGGCGGCGCGGGTTTCATCGGCAGCCACCTCACGGACCGCCTCCTCGCGGAGGGCTGGGAGGTCGTGGTCTACGACGACTTCTCGACCGGCTACGAAGTGTTTCTCGGGGGCGCTCGCGCTCATGACGCGTTTCACCTGGTGCGCGGCGACGTGCTCGACGCCGCAAAGCTCACGCCCGCCATGGAAGGGGCCGACCTCGTCTGTCACCTGCAAGCGAACGCCGATGTGCGCGGCGGACCGCTGGCCCCGAGGCGCGACCTGGAGCAGAACGTCGGCGCGACCTTCAACGTGCTCTCGGCCATGCGCGAGAACCTCGTCCCGCGCATCCTCTTTTCGAGCTCGGCCGCCGTGTATGGCGAACCTTCCGTCTTCCCCACGCCGGAATCCGCCGAAGCGGTGCAGACCTCGGTTTACGGCGCCTCGAAGCTCGCGGGTGAGGCGTTCATCCAGGCTTTCGGCGAGTACGACGAGATCCGGTCGTACATTTTTCGTTTCGTTTCCTTCATCGGGGAGCGGTACACGCATGGCGTCGTGTTCGACTTCGTGAAGAAGCTTCGCGCCAACCCCCGGGAGCTGGAGGTGTTGGGAGACGGAAGGCAGAAGAAGTCGTACCTGCATGTCGCGGATGGCGTTCAAGGGATGATGACGGCCCTTTCGAAGGCCGGGGCGCGCGCGAACGTCTTCAACCTCGGACACGACGACTGTCTGAACGTGCTGGCCGTGGCGGATCTCGTGTGCGAAGAGATGGGGCTCTCGGGCGTGCGCTATCGCACGACAGGCGGAACACGCGGCTGGAAGGGCGACGCCCCGTTCGTCCATCTCGATACGACGCGCCTCCGCAGCCTGGGCTGGGCGCCGACGATCCCGATCGAGGACGGGATCCGCGCCACGACGCGTTACCTCCTCGCTCATCCCGATCTTCTCGAACGACGATGAGCGCGCCTTCGAAGGCCGTGCCCCGGGGAGCGTCCCCGCCCGGACCCGGTCTCAGGTTGTTCTTCGGAGCGTCGCTCCTCCTGGTGACGGCCCTTCTCGCGGCCGGCCAGTGGATCCTCAACGTCCGCACCTGGACGACGCCCGCCTCCCGGGTTCCGTTGTGGGTCGACCGCCTCGGTTCGAGTTTCCCGGCGGCGACCACGTTCCCACCCCACGCGAACGTCGCGCTTGCCGCATTCGCGCTCGCCGGACTTCTCTTTGGCGGCCTCGTGGCCCTTCGCGCTTCGCCGGACACGCTCTTCGACCCGACGCCGATGCCCCCGTCTCTCGCGGGCTGGCACGCGCTCAAACGACCCGCGGGGTTCCTTCCGGTCCTCGTGTTCCTCGTCGCCGAGGGACGCGTTCTGCAACAGGCGTCGCGCGCAGAGGATGTCTCCCCGATCCCGTTCTTCATCGCGACGGCGGCGCTTCTCGTGACGGCCCTTGCCGTGGACCGCGCCGGGCCGACCCCGCTGCCCGCGCTTCGGCGCCTCCTGCCCCGCCTCGCCTATCCGGCCGGGATCCTCGCGCTCCTCGTGGCTCTTGCCGCCGGCCATGCCCGCCGTCCCGCTGTTCTCGCCATCGCGGCAGGAGCGGCCGCGATCCTCCTGGTGGTCGCGCTCCGCGGGCTTCTTCGCGAGGAGGGGGCCGACCGCGCGGCGCTCGTCCTGATGCCGTTTCTCTGCGCCGGGAGCTTTCTCCTGTTCAGCTACGGCATGGATTCATGGGCGTGGTCGTTCCTCGGCGACGAGTACGCCTTCCACGACGCGGCGAAGGCTCTTCTCGACGGCGGCATCCCGTGGACGAGGCTCCTGTCCGGCGCCGGCGCCTATGGATACCACCCGGTCGCGTCTTCGGCTCCTCCCGCCGTCACGATGCTGCTCCTGGGCCGCGACGCTTACGGATGGAAGGTCGCGCACGCGTTTCTGCTCGCCCTTTCCCTCCTGCCGCTTCATGCCTTCGCGCGCCGGTTTCTGGGGCAGACGAGCGGCCTTCTCGTCGCGGCCCTCTGCGGAGCTTCCAACGCCCTTCTCTCGTTCGCAAAGCTGGGCTCCAACAACGCCCAGGCGGTCTTCTTCCTCAGCCTGTGCCTGTGGGCCGCCGTGAAGGCCCTGGAACGCGGGCTCTTCACGTATTGGGTGCTCGCCGGCTTTGCCGTGGGGGGCGGCTTCTACACCTTCGGTATCGCGCGAACGTTCAGCCTCGTCGTGGCCTTCCTGGTTCTCGTCTATGCCGTGAGGCGCGGCGGTTCGCATGCGCGCATGCTGGCGGGCGTTGTCGCGCTCGTGGGAACCTCGATACTCGTCGCGTTGCCCGTCCTCTCGACGCGAAGCGCCTGGGTCGGGCAAGTCGGCAGCACGGTATTCGGACTCGACCTCTCCCCTGAAAAGAAGCTGGCGCTTCTCGCCTCGAATACGAAGCACGGCGCGCTGGGTTTTCTCGTGAACCAGAGGCCGGGTGTCTTCACGTTCGGCCCTCTCGCCGACCCACTCACGGGGAGTCTCGCGCTCCTGGGCCTCGCGGCTCTCGTTTTCGGCCTCGCGCGCATGGCGCGGGCAAGAGCGGCGCTCCTGGGTTCCGCGTTCCTCTTGGTCGTCTTCCTGGCGGGCGTCCAACAGTACGAGTACCCCAACATCACGCGGACTTTTGCGCTCGCCCCGGTCTGGGCTCTTCTTGCGGGTGTCGGCTTTACTGCCGTCGCGGGCCTTTTCGGAAGACCCGGCCGCGCGGCCGCAGTCGCGGCGACGTTGGTCGCGGCGATCGTGACCCTGCTCGGAGTCTTCATGTGCGTCGACCTTTCCCAGCGCCAGCTCGAGCAACCTCCGATCGCCGTGATCCTCGAGACTGCCCAACGGACAGCTCTGCCCGACAGGAGCGGCCCCCTGCTCCACGTCGTCGCGCCGCACGACTACCGGTTCTGGGTGGACTCTCTCTACAGGGTCTTCGGCGTCCCTTCTTCCCGTTACCGTGTCTTCACGCCCGCCGAGGCGCTCGCCAGCGAGGAGCTGTGCCGTGCCGAAGGAGCCGCCGTCTTCGTGATGCTGGCCGTAGGCGATCCCCGGGCGCGGGAGCGCGGCGACGCCGCGGCCGAGGGGGGAGCCTCCGCGCTCCCGACGCCGGACGCGATCCTCTCGCGTATCTCGACCTGCTGGCAGGGAAGCACGATGGTGGCCGTGAAGGACGGCCTGGGCCGCGTCCTCGTCTATCGGGCGCTCACTCCCGCGGCTCTCCCGTACGTGCACTCCGTGCCGGGCCGGCTCGTCGAGGAGCCCATCCTGCCGTCCGAACTGATCGAGGCGCGGTCTTCGAACCGGCCGTAGGCCGCCGCGGACGGCGCCGCCAGCCGCGAGACGCTATTTCTTCTTGGGCTTTGGAGGCGCCTCGGCCGCCGCCGCTTTCTGGGGCTGAGCCGGGGCGGCTTCCTGCTTCTCCAGGCGATAAACCAACGCCGCGTCCACGTCGATCACGAAGATGCGCCCCTTCTCGTCGACCGCGATGTCGCCCAGTCGGCGGAACCGCTCCATGTCGCCCGCAGCGAGCGCAAGGGGGCTCGCCTTCTTTCCGTCCGGGTCGTAAACGACCAGGCGCCCCTGTTCGAGGTCCGAGAGATACACGCGGCCGTCCGGGCCCAGCGCGAGGCGCGGCGTGTCGGTGGTGGAGGGGACGGCCGTGATCACCCAGGCCGTCTGGTACTTGCCATCGGGATCGAACCGGTAGAGCGTGCCCTTGCCGTTCGGGCCGGTCGGTTGAATGACGTAGAGGTTCCCCTTCGCGTCGAAAGCCGCGTCGGTGGGCTGGATGAGCTGGCCCTGAGGGGTCGACGCGATGGGCTCGCCGCGCATCTGTCCGTCCGGGCCGAAAACGACGACGCGGTTGCCGCCCGTGTCGGCCACGGCCACCGTGCCGTCCTTCGCCACGGCCAGCCCGGCCGGTGAGTAGAAACTGGCGCGGTCCCCGATCTTCCGCAGATACTTCCCATCGGTTCCGAAGACGCTGACGTGGCCTCTGCGGGGATCGAGAACATAGAGCTGCCCCTTGCCGTCCACTCGCGGGAGCCAGGCGCTCTCGAACTCACCGGTGCCGCTGCCCTTCCGGCCGATGATCGCCACCTCCCGGCCCGTGGAATCGAACTTCACGACGCGGAAGTTTCCGGTGTCGGCGACGAAGACGTTCCCGGACGGATCGACGGTCAGCCCGCGCGGTGACTGCAGGCGCGACTTTTCGCCCTGGCGCGCGGCGACGAGGAATGGTTCGGCCGCCCCGGGTGCCGGAGCAGGGACGGCCGCAGACGAGGCCGGCCCCGGACCTTTCGTCCCGGGCGCGGAACCCGCGACAGGCGATTCGGATTTCTTGCACCCGGCCAGGCCCCACACGAGTGGAGCGGCCAGCAGAAAGGCCGCAGCGATCTGCTGGGCGGTGGTCATGCGGTTTCGGATCATCTTCTTCCTCCCCGGTCGCGCCGGTCCGGTGGGCGCCCTGGCGAACGAGCGGCCCCCACCCGTGTGGGATGAAGGCGGCTCCGATGTCCTTCGAAGACTAGCAGGAATCGGCAGAGCCGAAGAGGCGTCGCCCGGGAACGATCCGGCTGAATCGGCCTCGTCCCCCGCTCTCACGGCTTTAATTCCGGTTTCGGCAGCGTTCCCCGGATCCGGCGATACTCCTCGGCCGAGAGCGCGGTCAGGTCTTTCAGCGGGATCAGGCGCCGCCGCGAAAGGGGCGGACGCCAAAGGAACCGGATGACCGACGCGTAGCTGCTCTCAAGATACCTCACGACGAGAAGGTGCTCGCCCGCGGCCAGCGTGGCCGTCCCCAAGACGGGTTCCAGGCTTTCGAAAACCGACTGCCGGATCACCGCCTGGCCATCCAGGAGGACGAGGGCCGGTCCGGTGGCCACGAGCTCGAACCCGTACTTTCCCGGGTGCTCCACATGGAGCCGGGCCGCCCAGTCGGCGCCGAACGGGTCAGGCAGTGCGTCCTGGTCCCAATGGTAGTGGAACAGGATGGCCGGCTCTCGACGCACGAGATCGGGTTCGCCCTCCCACTCCGCGTTCGCGTAGAAGCTGGCAAGGTAGCCCCGCGTGGAGTTGTCGACCGGTTGAAACCTGTCCGCGGCCGGAACGTCGATGCTGACGAACATGACGCGGCCCCAGCCGTCGACGTGCTGGCGAACGCTGGCGTGAGGGTAGGCGGCCCGGAAGACCGGGATCAGCTCTGCGAGCGAACCGTCGAGCATGAAGAGGGCTGGCCGCGCCTCCCCGGTCCCGGTCGTCTTTCTCTGAATCGGGATGTGCTCACTCAGCCTGAAGCGAGAAGAGACGAAGCCTTTCCCGAGGTAGACGCGGAACGTGGGAACGTCGAAAAAGGTCGGATCGATGAAGGTGTCGTGTCCTGCCGCCTCGGCCGCGAGGAACCGGGCGATTTCACGGTGATCCCCGTCGAAAGCCCGCCAGCACACACGCTCCCGGACCTGGATTTCGAAGTACAGGACGGCATTCCAGGCGGAGGTGGCGATGGCCAGCGCGGCCAGCGCGCCGCCGAGCGCAGGCGAGGCGCGATCCGTACCGGAAGCCGCTCTGCCGATTGTCTCGAGGCCTTCCGCGATCAGAAGATACAGAACCGGTATCACGCCGATCGTCCTGTACGCCTGAGGGGCCTCGATCGTCAGGATTCCGGGCAGAAGCATGACGAAGAACCATGCGAGCCACGCGGGACGCGGCCAGCGAAAGCCCCTCCCGAGCGCGCAGCCCAGGCCGAAGGCGAGGAGAACTCCTTCGATCGACGTCAGGAGGGGAGCATCCGGAATGTTGTGGCGCGGGTTGCCGTCGCCGTGGAAGTTGAACATCAGGAGGTGCGTCCGGATGTTCAGGAACAGGGCGTCGGGCATCTTCAGCCCGTGAACGGGATTCCAGATCGCCACCGTGCCGGCGCGCTCGAAAAAGACCTGCGGGTTCTTGAAGGCAAAGATCGCGAGCGGGAGGAGAAAGACGAAGGCGGTCGCCACCGACAGGGCGAGGCCGGGGAGGATCTTCCGCGCTTCCGCGGGGAAGGCGCGAACTCCGAAACGGAACGCGAAGGCCACGACCGCCGCCGTGAAAACGGCCGGGAAGAGATTGAACGCGTAGTACGTCTGGAGTCCCACGGCGACCCCGGCCCCGAAGAGGATCCAATGGAGCTTCCGACCCGTCTCGAGAGCTTTCGCGAGGGCGAGGAGCGTGAGAAGTTCCATCAGCGGGCTGACGATGCCGTTGAAGCCGATCCGCGAGAAGTTCACGTGCCAGCGGCATCCCGCGAAGAAGATCGTCGCGGCGACGGCGGAATTCCTGCTGAAAAACCGGCGGGCCAGCAGGTAGAACACCGGGATCGCGAGTGCGCCGGAGAGCGCGGATACGCCACGGATGCTCGAGATCGTGTTCCCGAAAGCGGCGATCGCCGCGGCCACGGGATAGAAATAGAGGGCCGGCATCTGGCTCGCGTCCGCCACGAAGACCGGCCAATGGCCTTTCAGGATCTCCTGTGCAACAAGAATGTTCTGTAATTCGTCGAAGAAGCCCCCCGGAGGGAACCGGTCGAGGGCGGGGAAACGGAGGGCGGCCGCGCCCAGAAAGGCAACGGCCAGGAAGACTTTTTCCCAGGCGAGAAGCGGGCCCGCCGGGGGAGCTGCACCGTCGGCCCGCGAATGCAAGAGAAGAGCGGAGCCGGCAGCGAGGGCCATGCCTGCGAGAAAGAGAGGGATTCCCTTCCCGGGTAGCCGATCGGTGAACCGCGCCTGCCCCACGGCGAGGATCCCCAGGCTGGCCAGGGCGAAAACGGCGCCGAGAATCCGTCGCCGGAGCGGAGAGCTTGCCAGGACGATCACTTCCGAAGGACCGCGTACAACTCGATCGTCCCGCCCCGGCGAAGGAGGACTTCGACAAAAAACAGGGTCAGGGCGACGGGAACAATGAGCAAAAGCGCAGGCGCGAGAAGAAGAGACCAAATTGGGTACACGCGAAGCGGGTGAACGACGTTTCGAGCGGATTCGTGCTTCAGGCTGTCATAGAGGAGGTTGTACGGAAACCCAAGACGATTCAGGAGGCTCTGAATCCAGCCGTACGGGTTCTGTTCGAAAGAAAAATGGCTCGTCTCCCGGACCGCGAATCCCTTCTCCTCGAGGAGTGCCCGCAGGACTTTTTCGCCGAAGTGCCAGTAGTGCCTCGGCACATCGAGATGAAACCAAAGCGGCCCCGCGAATCCAGCCTGAAGACTCTCGAAATTGGGTACCGCGACGACGAGCAGCCCGCCGGGCCGAAGAAGCGTCCCGCACTTCGAGAGGACTCCGGCCGGGTCCGGGAGGTGCTCGAGAACGTGCCAGATGTTGATGACGTCGAAGGAGTCCGCAGGCCAGGGAGCAGCAAGAATGTCGCCGACGAAGATCGTCTCTCCGAGAAGGCTCCGCGCGTGTGTCGCCGCCGTCTCGGAAATCTCCACCCCCGAGATCTCCCAACCGTCTTCCTTGAGCTGGGACAGAGTGATTCCACGTCCGCAACCGATGTCCAGAACTCTCCCTTTCGCGACGAATCTCTCGATCTTTCGCACGCGGCGACGCCTGAAGATCGTCACGAGCCATTCGAAGAGCGGGTTGAATCTCCGGTTCCCGGTCCCGTAGTAGGAGGCGGAATAGTAGGAGGTCATCTCGTCGGCCGAGAGGACGGGGAAGGTCATGGCGATCCGGCATGCCCGGCACTGGACGAGAGAGAAGCGGTCACCAACAGGAAAAAGCCCGTCCAGAGGGCCGACTCCACAAAGGGGACATCCCGTCACGCCCTGCCCGTTCGCGCGAACCACGGTGGCTCTCAATTTATCATGGCCATGCTCGGCGCTTTTGCGGTTCCCTCTGGTAGCCTGTCCCTGCCCGAGCGATGAGAGAGCGTCCGGTGTCCTTTCGGTGGCTCCTTTTCGCGATGGCGGCGTCCGCGCTTGCCGTCCGCGTTTTCGGTCTCGATTTCGACCAGAACCACTTCTTCCATCCGGACGAGCGCGCGATCGGCGAGGCGATCCTCAGGCTCTCGTTCCGGCCCCTGCAGCTCAACCCGCACTTCTTCGCGTATGGCTCCCTCCCGTTCTACCTGACCAGGGGTGTCTCCTCGCTCCTCGCCGCGCTATCGGGACGCGACTGGTTCCTGTCCTACGACGGCGTGGTCCACGTCGGGCGCTTCCTGTCGGCCCTCGCGGGCGCGCTGACCGTCGCGCTCCTCGCCGCCGTGGGCCGCCGGCTCTACGGGCAGAAGACGGGCCTCCTCGCCGGGCTTCTTCTCGGTCTCGCCGTCCTCCACGTCCAGACCTCGCACTTCGCCTCCACGGACGTGACACTGACGCTCTTCGTGCTCCTCGCGCTTGCCGCCTCGGGCCGTCTTGCGCGGCGGGGGCGCCTCTTCGACGCCCTCCTCGCCGGCGCGCTCGCGGGCTTCGCGATCGCGACGAAGGCGAGCGCGGCCCCCCTCGTTCTTCCCCTCGCTGTCGCGGTTTTCTTCGCCTGCCGGCCGGCGCGCGCCTGGGGCCGCGGAGCTCTTCTCCTCGCGGCGGGCGGCGTCGCCGCCCTCGTCGCGTTCTTCCTGGGCGAGCCTTACGCGTTCCTGGACTTCCACGCGTTCTGGCGGTCCATCTCGGAACAGAGCGAGATGGTCCGAAACGCGGGGAGGCTGCCCTATACGAATCAGTACGTCGGCGTCCCGAACTTCCTGTACGAGGCCCGGGAGATCGTGCTCTGGGGTCTCGGTCCGATGCTCGGTGTCGTCGCGCTGTGGGCCTCGGCCCGCAAGCTCGCCTTTGTCCGGAAACTCTCCGACGTCGAGTGGGTCTTCGCCTCGTTCTTCGTCCCGTACGTCCTCCTGACGTGCACGTTCGAGGTGAAGTTCCCGCGATACCTCCTGCCCGTCTATCCGCTTCTCGCCCTGTGGGCGGCGGCATGGCTCACCGAGAAGGCGGAGCGCGGGCGGGCGGGGCGCGTCCTCCGTGCCGCGGTCGTGGGCGGCACCGCCGCGTGGGCTCTCGCGTTCGCCGGAATCTACGCGCGCCCGCACAGCTTCGCCACGGCTTCGCTCTGGTTCCACGACCACGTCCCGGACGGAGCGCACGTCCTCGAGCAGGACTGGGACGAGGGGTTCCCGTTCGCGTTCCCCGGACGGCCGCCGGAACGCTACAAGATCGTCTCGTTCGGGTTCTACGAGAACGACTCGCCCGAGAAAATGGCGAAGCTCGCCCGGGCGCTCGCCGAGACGGACTGGGTGGTCCTCCAGACGAAGCGGCTTTACGGCGCCGTCACGCGCGCGCCCGAGAAGTTTCCGTTCACGAACCGCGCCTTCCGCCTCCTGTTCGCCGGCGACCTCGGCTACACGCTCGTCCGGGAAGTCGCGTCCCGCCCGTCCCTCCTCGGAATCCAGGTGCCCGACGAGCTCGCAGACGAGTCGTTCACGGTCTACGACCACCCGAAGGTCCTGTTCTTCCAGAACACGGGGCGCCTCTCCGCCGAGGCGCTCGAGAACGCCCTCCTGTCGGCGACACCTTCGAAAACCCTGACGCGGACCGACCTCCTTCTCGCGCACCCCGCGTTCGCGGCGCCCGCTGTGACCGCTGCGACCGCGGGGGCCACGGGGGGCGAGTCCGCCGAGGCGGGCCCCGGTGTCCCGGCCCTGCGGTCGTCCTTCCTGGCCCTCCTTCTCTTTGCCGCGTGGCTGGAGGCGGTGGGGCGCGCGGGCGCGGGGATCCTCGCCGTCCTTCTCCCCGCGCGCCCGGGCCGTGACGCGCTCGGGCGCGTCACCGGCGTCCTGCTCTTCGCGTTGCTGCCATGGCTTCTCGTCTCGTGGCACTGGGCCCCGTTTACGCGGGGCCTCCTCGCCGTCACGACCGCCGCGCTCCTCGCGGCCGGCTTCCTGTGCCATCGCCGCGCGGGTCGCGTCGAAGCTGCGGCGCACGCGCCCGAGCGCCGGAAGACGGCGCTGGTCTTCTGGTTCACGTTCCTCTTCTTCCTCGCCGTCCGCGCCTCCAACCCCGAGATCTATTCGGGCGAGAAGACCATGGACTTCTCGTTCCTGAACACGCTCCTCAGGTCCACGGAGCTGCCGCCGCCCGAGCCGTGGCTCGCCGGCACGGCCCTTTCGTACACGTACTTCGGTCACTTCCTCGCCGCGGCCGCCGGGAAGCTCCTCGGCATCCACCCGGGCCTCCTCTTCAACCTCGCGATCGCGATGACGGCCGCGCTGGCAGCCTCCGCGATTCTCGCGGCCGGGGCCGTTCTGGGCGGGCGCCTGCGCACCGGCGCCGTCGCCGTGATCCTCGCGCTCTACATCGGGCCGCCCTCCGGCCCATGGACCGCCTTCGATTTCCATTTCCATCAGGCGGGCCGCGCGCTCGATTGGCACTACTTCTGGGCGACCTCGCGGGTCATCGCCCCGAACGGAATCAGCGAGTACTTCTTCTGGAGCTTCCTATTCGCGGACCTCCACGCGCACGTCCTCGCGCTGCCCTTCACGGCGGCCTTCGTCGCGGTCCTGCTGTTTTTCGTCACGCGCGACCGGCTGGCCTCTTTCGCTCCGCGTCACGCGGCGGCGCTCGTCGGGCTCGCCGGCCTCTTCTTCGCCGCCATCCAGATCACGAACGGCTGGTCGACGCCCGTCTACGCGTGCCTTCTCCTGTTCCTCCCCGGCGTCCTCTGGCTCGGGACGCGCCCGGCGGGATTCGCCGCCTCGGCCCGGGCGCTCGGGAGCGGCGTCCTCCTGCCCGCTCTTGGCGTCGCGCTCTCGGCCGCGCTCCTCGCGCGCCCGTTCTGGGCGCGTTTCTCGCCGCCGGCCCGGAACTGGGGCCGCGAAGTGGGTCCGTGGGCCCGGCCGTGGGATTTCTTCAACGTGTGGGCGTTCTTCGTGGCGCTCCTCGTGCCGTTCGCGTTCGCGGCGTGGAAGGCGGGCGCGGTGCCCCGCGGGAGGGCGGCGCGTGCGTTCCTGATCCTCGCGGCAATCGCCCTCCCCTTGTCCGTCGTGTCCTTCTCTCTCCATCCGCCGCGGCTCGCCGAGGCCCGTTCCGCGGGATTCTTCACGGCCGTCGCGTTCCTCGTCGCCGTCTTCGCGGCGCTCCGGAGGGCGACCGACGACCGCCTTCGCCCCGCGCTCGCGCTCGCCGCGTTCGGCTTCGCGATCCTGACGGGGTGCGAGGTCGTCTACGTGTGGGACCGGATGAACACGATCTTCAAGTTCCACTTCGAGACGTGGCTCCTCTTCTCTCTCGCGGGAGCGCTCGCGTGGGAGACGTTTCGGGCCTCGAAGAACCTCGCCTGGCGCGTCGCGATCGTCCTCACGGGCTGCGCCGCCCTGTTCACGTCCGCGACGGCGTTCGCGGGCTTCCGGCGGCTCGACCGCGGTGGATGGCCCCGAGGCACGCTCGACGGCACGGCGTATCTCGAGATGACGAATCCAGGTGACCGCGGCGCGATCGAGTGGATCAACGCGAACGTCCGGGGCCTGCCCGTGCTCCTCGAGGCCCACGGCCCGTCCTATCAGGACTTCACGCGCCTCTCCATGCACACCGGGCTCCCGACCGTTCTCGGTTGGGACTACCACGTCTACCAGCGCGGCCACGCGCAGGCCGAAATCGACCGCCGCAAGGAGGATCTCGTGACGGCATACACCTCGTCCGACGAGGCCGTCGTCAAACGGGTCCTCTCGCGCACCCACGTCGCGCTCGTCGCCGTCGGGAATCTCGAGCGCAGGACGTACGCCGGCGGAAATCTCGCGCGCTTCGAGGCGTGGACGGATCTCCTGACGCCCGTCTACCGCAATCCCGAGATCGTCCTCTTCGCCGTGAACGGCGTCTTCTCTCCCGGAACCGCCGCGGTTCCGGTGCGCGTGGAGGAGCTCCCCGCATCCACCGGGACCGGGAAGGCGGAAGCTCTTCCGCCCGCCGACGTCCCGGGCCGCCTCCGCCAGCCCCGTGGCGCGGCCTCGGACGGCGCCGGCCGCGTCTGGGTCGCCGACTTCGGGAACCAGCGGATTCAGCTCTTCGCCGCGGACGGATCCCCTGGCCTCGCGCTCGGCTCGCGCGGCAGCGGGCCCGGGCAGTTCAACGACCCGTGCGGGATCGCGGTCTCTCCGTCCGGTCTCGTCTTCGTGGCGGACACGTGGAACGGCCGCGTGCAGGTCTTCGACGCGAAAGGGGTCTGGCGGAGCGAGTGGGCCGGCGGTTTCTTCGGGCCGCGCGGCATCGCCGTGGATTCCGGCGGCTCGGTCTTCGTCGCGGACACGGGAAACGGCCGGATCGTGCGGTTCGACGCCACCGGGCGCCAGGAGGCCGAGTGGGGCAAGGAGGCCGGCGCCGGAAAGCTCGCCGACCCGCAGGGCCTCGTCGCCGCAAGGGACGGCAGGGTCTACGTGGCCGACAACGGAAACGGAAGAGTCGCCGTCTTCGACAGGAACGGAGGATTCGTGCGCGCCTTCGACGTGCCGGGCTGGAGGCGCACGACGTTCTCCGAGCCCTACCTCGCGTTGGGCGCCGACGGGCTCCTGTGGGCATCGGTGCCGCTCGAGGGCGAGGTGCGCGGCTACACACTGGAGGGCCGTCTCGTGACGACGCTGCGCGGTAAGGACCTCCCGGAGGGGCAGCGGTTCGAGAAGCCCTCCGGACTCGCCCTGCTGCCGAAAAGGCGCCTCTTCGTCGCGGACCTCGAGGGGCGGTTCGCGATCGTCCCGCTTCCGAAATAAGGGGCCTGCGAAAAAAAAGGGGGCCGGCCCCCGGCCGGCCCCTCTGTTCAGGAGGTCTCGCGCGATCTCAGAAAGACACGCGGGCGCCGAGACGTACGACCCGCGGGTTCTGCCAGCCGATTTCCTTTCCGTAGGTGGGATTCGAGGCGCAGGCGGCATTGCTGACGCTCGCGTTCTGCGCCGTGCAGCCCGGCTGACCGATGCCGCTCCTCGGATCGTTTCCCGGTAGAGCGCCCGTGTTGTTGAAGAGCTCCTCCCGGCTCAGGACTCCCTGCCGGTTCAGGACGTTGAAGACGTCGATGATGGGCGTGATGGAGACGTTGCCGAAGCGCAGGCCGTACTCGAGGTGCAGGTCGGCCTCGTACGCCGCGGGGAGGTCTCCCGCCGAGCCGCGCGGCACGAGGTAGCCCTCCTGGCTGTAGCCGGCGTTGCAGGCGACCTCGTCGGACGCGCAGCCACGGATCGAGTACGGGCGGCCCGTGTTGTAGAAGGCGTTCGCGCCCACCGTGAGGCCGAACGGGAACGCGTAATAGCCGGAGAGCTTGAACTGATGCGTGCGGTCGTTGCGGAGCCGTCCGGACGCGTTCGTGACGAGGCCTGGGTAGTCGAAGTCCGCGTTGATGTTGGGATCGGTCTGGCCGCCTTCGCGCGTCTGCGAGAGGTTGCCCGAGTAGTTCCCCTCCAGCTTCGAGTACAGGTACGAGGCGAGAACGTAGAAGCGGTCGGAGAAGCGGTGAGACGCCGTGAGCTCGATCCCGCGGAAGTAGCGGCGCGGCTGCGTGGAGTCGCAGGGCGCCCCCGCGACGAGGTTGCCCGCCGCGTCCGTCTCGCCGTTCGGGTAGCAGGTCGTGTCGAACGGATCCTTGATCGTGCCGAGCGAGTTGCCCTGGCCGGGGTTGATGAGGGCGCAGGTCGCGGGGCTCGACGGGTTGAAATAGGACGCGATGTCCGGGTTGATCGCGAGGTCGCAGCGGTCCTCGACGACGCGGCCGAGGGACCGGTAGATCCCCTTGACGCCGATGGCCCAGTTCTTCGCGACCTCGACCTCGAAGCCGGCGATGGCCTCGTCCTGGTACATCCCCTTCAGTTTGTCCTGGGTCAGCTCGCCGCCCTGGACGATCGGGGCTCCGAGGAAGAGATCGACGGGGTCCGGCGTGGAGCTGTTGTTGCGCGCGAAGATGATGAATTCGTTTCCGAGCGCCCGGGTCTGGATGTCCTGGGGGATCACTTCGTAGAACCGGCCGAAGTTCGCGTACGCCTTCGACTTTCCGTTGCCGAGGAAATCCCAGACGATTCCAAGGCGCGGCGACCACTCGTCGTCGATCGACACGAGGGTCTTCCCGGTGTAGTCCTTCAGGCGCTGCTGCTCGTAGCGGACTCCGGCGTTGACCGTGAGGTTCCGGAGGATCTTGAACGAGTCCTGCGCGAACAGGCCGATGTTGTCCGTCTGTGGCTTGTTGTCGACGGTCGGGGCGATCAGGTAACCCGTGCAGTTCGGAAACGCCGCCGGCAGGGCCGGGTCGATCCTGCCGGTGCAGTTCGCGCCCGACAGCGGCGTCTTCGCGAAGTAGCGGTGCTGATAGTTGCGGAAGCTCCCGTCGGCGCCGAGGCGCGTCCGTATGCGATCCGTGCCGCCGTAGGATTCCGAGAAGTCCGAGCTCAGGTGCTCCCAGTCGAGGCCCGCCTTGACCTCGTGCGCGCCGAAGAACAGCGACCCGCCCGCGCGGTAGTGATAGCGCTGGTACTTCTCGTCCACGAGGATGACCGGGCCCGATCCCGGCAGCGCCTCGGTCGTGAAACCGGCCTGCTGCTTTTCGAGGTACGGGTTGCCCGCGAACGGGCTCGAGTCCTGCCTCTTCTCCGTGTGGAAACCGAACTGGGCCTGCGCGAGGAACCGGGTGCCGAACAGGCCGTCCCACCGCGTCGAAAGGTCCGTGCCGCCCACGTTCCGGTCGACGAGAAAGGCGCCGTCGGCCCCGACCATGACGGAGATCTGCGACAGGTCGTACCGGCCGCTGAACGTTCCGGGATCCCCGAACAGCGACGCCGCGATCGTGTTCGACTCTCCGAGGCGGAAGGTGAGCTTCCCCGAGTAGAGGTTGTTGCGATAGGTGTCGGTATTCCCGGTCAGCACCTGGGTCTGGTTCGCGTCGCGCAGGACCGCGAGCGTCCGCATGTAGTCCTGGTCCTGGGTGACGCGGTCGAACGCGCCGAAGAACCACAGGCGGTCCTTGACGAAGTAGCCGCCGAGATCCGCGCCGAAGTCGAGGCGCTTCGGCGAAAAGTACTCGCCCTGGTTCACGGCGATCCGCTCGGCCGTGCGTGCGTCGCTGGACGCCAGCGAGCCGGAGTCGTAGTACCCGAACGCGTCGCCCTTGAATTCGTTGCCGCCCGATTTCGTCACGACGTTGATCGTGCCGCCCAGCACGCGCCCGAACTCCGCTTCGTAGCCGCCGGTCTTGACCTCGACCTCCTGCACGAACTCGTTGTTGAGCTGCTTGGCCTGCGTGCCCGTCTTGACGCCGGTCGTGTTGACGCCGTCGATGATGTAGGCGTTCTCGAGACCCGTCGCGCCGTAGACCGTGACGTTCCCGGACACGTCCGTTCCGGTTCCGGCCACCGTGGCCGCGATCGAGGCGAAATTCCGTCCGAGCGGAAGGCGCTGAATGCTCTCGAGGGTCGCGCTCGTCCCGATCGTCGTCTTCGACGTGTCGACGGACGGGGCCTCCGAGGTCACGACGATCTCTTCCTTGAGCGAAAGGGTCATCGAGATCGGAACCGTGGTCGTTGCGCCCAGGGCGACCCGCAAATTCGACCGCTCGACCTTGGCGAATCCCGAGAGCAGCGCCGTCACGGAGTAGACGCCCGGGCCGAGCACCGGGAACCGGAACCGGCCCGCGGTGTCGGTAACCGCCGTTCTCGAGCCCTGGAGCTGAGGCGACTTGAGCTCGACGGAGACGCCCGGCAGCGGCGCGCCTGACTGGTCCAGGACGGTGCCGTCGAGGTCGCCCGTGGTCTGAGCGGGAGCCGCTCCGCCCCAAGAGAGCGCCACGACGAAAAGAACAGAGAGCAGAGCTCGTGAAAGCCTCATCGCCATCCTCCTCCCAAAAGACGCCCGGACCTGTCGATGGTCTGGTTCGTTTGATCAGAGGGTGCGGCCTGCCCCACGGGCGAACACGCGCCTTGTGACGGAGGCTTCCGGGCCGGGGACGGAGGGTGCCGCGCCGCGGACGGACAGCCCTCGAATACGGAATTCCGGAGCGGGAGCGTTCAGCGCTTCTCGTCCATGAGGGCGAGCTCTCGCGTGAGGGTCAGGACGCCAGCGTGCGTCCCCGCAGTTCGTCGAGCTTTTCGCGGTAGGTCGCGCTCATCGTGAGCTGCCTGTCGTCGCGGAGGATCACGATGTAATCCCCGTGGAACCACGGCTGCAGTTCCTTGATGCGCTCGATGTTCACGATCGTCGAACGATGAATCCTCAGAAAACGCTCCGGATCGAGGCGCCCTTCGAGACCGTTCATCGTCTCTCTCAGAAGGTGCGACTCGGCTCCTACGTGAAGGCGGACGTAATTGCCGGACGCCTCGACCCAGTCGATGTCCGGGGTCCTCAGGAAGAACAGCCGGCCGCTCTCCTTGATCATGATGCGCTTCAGATAGCGGTGCTGCGGCGGGCGCATCTCCTCGAGGAGGGCCACGATCTGCCCCGAGAGATCGCTCGACTTCTCCCGCGCGATCTGCGCCCGCGCGTGCTCGAGAGCCTTTTGCAGGCGCTCGCGACCGAACGGCTTGAGCACGTAGTCCACGGCACGGACGTCGAAGGCGCGCAGGGCGTACTGGTCGTAGGCGGTGACGAAGACGACGGCCGGAATCCGGTCCGCGCCCACGCTCTCGAGAATGTGAAAGCCGTCGAGGTTCGGCACCTGGACGTCCAGGAAGACGAGGTCGGGCCGGAGCTCTTCGATCGCGAGGACGGCCTGGCAGCCGTCTCCGCACTCGCCCACGATCTCGACCTCCGGCTCCTCGGCAAGGAGGCCCCTCAGCCTTTCGCGCGAAAGCGGCTCGTCATCGACGATCAGCGTTCGGATCGTGCTCTTCATTTCTCAGGGATACGCCGAATCCGTCCCGAGGTTTCGCAATTCGGCAGGAGTCGGGGCGCTTCGGGCGCTCCGGAATTCCGGATTGCGCGTATCGTCACAGGCGCCCGTCCGGCAGGCGCTCCACCAGCGCGAGTCGTCCACCGAAACAATGGATCCGTCGGGCACGGCCTTCCAGATCCCGCTTCGGGAAACCGTATAGACGGGCACGCCGAGACGGCACGCAGTCTCGACGTCCTGTGGAGAGGGCTTCGGATCGACCATTCCCGGGTGTGTATGCACGATTGCGACCGCCCCGGCCGGGACGGGGCCGTTCCACCGGGCCGACAGGAAGCGGCGTCCATTCGGCCAGTTCACCCACCGCACACCCTCCGACTCGTCCGGAACGATCCAGGCCGCGCGCTCCCGAGGCGTGTAGCCGAAATCCGCCGCGGCCCACAGCCGGTACGCGGGCGCCCGAAGCGTGCCCTCGAGAAGCGCGAGCGCGAGCACGAGCTCCGGCGAGGGGCGGAAGAACGCGGCGAGCGAAGCCGGAGCCGAAGCCATCGAGACGCAATCTCGGGCGCGCAAAGGCGCGCGTCCCGGGCTGCGTGACGGCCGCTCGCCCTACGGGGACGACGGCGCGCTTTCGGGGGATACGAGCGGCAGCGTGAGCGAGACGCTGAAACCCCCGCCCGGCGCGTTTCCGTATTCGAGGGTGTAGGCGTCGCCGAACAGGTGCCTGAGGCGTTCGCGTGTGTTCGTGAGACCGATGCCCTCGGTGACGGGCCCCGGCGGAGCGCCCGGCCCGTCGTCCTTCACGCGCAGGAGCAGGCGGCCGCGCTCGTGGCTCGCGCTCACCTCGAGCCGGCCCGCCCGGTGGTCCCGCGCGATCCCGTGGCGGATCGCGTTCTCGACGAGCGGCTGAAGGAGCAGGTTCGGGACACGCGCGTCGAGGACCTCGGAGCGAATGCGGAAGCGCGTCGACAGCCGGTCCTGGAAGCGCGTCTTCTCGATCGCGAGGTAGCGCTCCAGGAATTCCAGCTCCTCGCGCAGCGAGACGTCCGGCCTCCCCGTGTTCTTCAACGTCAGCCGCAGGAACTCGGAGAGCTGCAGGATCATGCCCTCGGCGGCCTCCGGTTTCGACTTCAGGAGCGCGGCGATCGCGTTCAGCGTGTTGAAGAGGAAGTGCGGCTGGAGCTGCATCTTCAGCGCGCCCAGCTCGGCCTGCGCGAGCTGGGTTTCGAGCCGGGATGCGGCGAGCTCGCGGTCCCGGTACTTCGCGTAGGTGTCGGCTCCCCACGCGAGGCCCACGAGCGCCCAGTACGTGAGGACGTTCGCGTGGAAGTTCAACCGGAAAAACTGCGCGAGCGCCATCCAGAAAGTCTCGGCGCGGCTCGCCGTCGCGTCCGCGAGCTCGTGGAGAAAAGCCCCGGCCAGAAAGAGCTGGAGCGCGGAGAGGAGCGTCGACGCGACGAGGTGAATGACGAGAGGCTTCTTCCAGCGCGCCTTTTCGATCGGGAAGCGCCGCGCGAGAGAAAGGATGGCGGGCGTCACGAGCGCCCAGAGGTAGTAGAACGGAAGATTGATGAGGAGGGCGCGCGTGAAGGACATCTCGCGCCCCGACGCGATCGGGTACAGGAAGTAGAGCTGGCTCGCGAAGAAGAACCCGGCCACGGTCCACGCCGCGACATTCACCGAGGCTCTCTTCCACACGGCTTTCATGATCGGATCCCCGGCGATCTTCGCCGCCGGAGCGCCGGGGCGGGCCGCGCGAGGGACGGGCGCCCTGAAGACGGGGACGAAACCGCGTTCCACGGGGCTGGATACGGCGCGCCGAGGGCCGGGGTTGCCGCCCGTCTCGAAAAGGGGCCCCGGCACGACGCCGGGGCCCTGAGGAAAGCGGGGAGAGCGACGTTCAGACGTTCAGAAGCGGACTCCGGCCGCGATCGTGAACGTCCTCGGGAGCTGGTAGTCCAGAGCGTTGCGCGCTTGTCCGAAGCTCGCGCCGTAATCCCAGTTCGTCGTGGCCGTGCCCCCGGGCGCCGGGCGGGCCCCCTGGACGGGCGTCTCGGTGAACGGGTTGAACGGGAGGAATCGCGCCGCGTTGACGGCGGTCAGCACGGTCGTGTCCACCGCGCGAAGGCCCCGGTTGTTCAGGACGTTGAGCACCTGCGGCTGGACGAAGATCTCCACGAGGCCGGCGATCTTCGCCGAGAAATTGAGGGCGAGGTCGGTGCGCTGGATGGTGTTCGTGCGGAAGGCGTCGCGCGCCGTGTAGTAGTAGGTTACGGACGTCGGAGGCGTCGCGTAGTTCGGCCCGTTCGAGACGTACGGCGCCGAATTCACGAGTCCGACCGCGCCGTAGGGCACGCCCGTATCGACGGAATGCACGCCGCTCACGTTGACGGACCCGAGTCGCTCGGGAACGAACGGCAGCGTGTACGAGGCGAAGAGGCGCACGCGGTGCCGCTGGTCGGTCAGGAGGGAGCCGTAGGGATTGCTCCAGCTCGTGTCCTTGTACTCCGGGTATGTCTCCGTGATGACCGGGGCCGGCCCTGTGTTCGCGGCTTCCCCGTTGACATTGCCGAGCGTGTGCGACCAGGTCCAGTTGAGGCCGCCGCTGAACCCGCCCTTGCGGTACGCGAGGCTCGTGTGGAGGCCGGTGTAGTTGCGTTCGACGCTGTTCGTGTTGTTGATGTAGCCGATGTCGAAGACGTTTCCGAAGCCGTCGTCGCCGCGGCCCGTCGACGCGTTCAGATAGTTGTTGTAGAAGTCGGCGCCCTCGCGGCGGACGACGTCCACCCGGTACGCAGTGGCGGCGCCCAGCATGCCCGCGACGCCGAGCGTGTACTCCTTCGTCGACGGGGACTTGAGCGTCTCGTTGAATCGGGTCGTGAGCCCCGGGATGTTCACGTACGCGAGCGGGAGCTGGCAGGTCGCGAGGTTCGGGCAACCCTGGGCGAAGAACCAGTTGAAGACCTGCTGGAGCGCCTGCGCGCGCGTCGTGAGCTGCGCGCCCGGAGCCGGGTTCACGTTGATGGGCGTGGCGCCCGGCCCGTCGTAGTACCAGATGAACAACGAGGACGAGCCGGCGTCGGAAGCGGAGTTCACGAGGTTGTCCTGGATCGCCCCGACGTACTTCGCGTAGCTCGCCGCGATCTTGAGCTTCCCTCTGCCCGTGACGTCCCACGTCGCGCCGAGGCGCGGGCTGAAGGCGGCGTCGTCCGCGGTGACGACGCCCCGGCTGTCCTGTGCGTCGTTCTTGTCCCACCGGACGCCGAGGTTCACCGAGATCCGGTCGCTCACCCGCCAGGAGTCGTTCAAGAAGACGGAATGGGTGAGCGCGTCCGAGCCCTTGCTCAGGTTCGTGATCGGCGTGTAGTAGACGTAGGAGTGCGAGTCGAGGACGGGGAAGATGTCCCCGCCCTGGGGGATCGTCGAGGTCGTGAAGAGCCGGTAGTTGCTTCCCGACTGGTAGTTGTTCGACTTGTGCTGCCCCGAGAAGTTGTCGTAACCCACGACGATGTTGTGGGAACCGAGCTTGTCGCTCGACAGGAAGTACGTTCCCTTGACGAGGATGTCGCGGTTGTCGCGCGATTCGGGGTCGCAGACGCCGCAGAACGTGGGCGCGTTGTACCGGGCGCGGCCGCGCGAGATGTCGCGCATGAGCGTGCCCTGGATGAGATCCGTGTAGAGCGAGCCCGAGCCTTCGAACGTGAACTTCCGGCGGGAGTACAGCCCCTCGACGAAGAGATTGCTCGTCAGGACGCCGTTGTAATTCGCCGTGAGGATGTCCTGCGGCAGCGTCCGGGACGGCACGAGGCTGTCGAGGTCGAGGATCGTCCCGAACGAGGAGTTCGTCTGCTCCTCGTCCACGCGGAGATAATTGCCCGTCAGGGAGTGGTTCACGACCGGCGTCAACGTGAGCTTTCCCTGGTACCGCTTCTCGTTGTCTCCGATGCTGAACGGGAGGTTCGTGATCGACGTCTGTCCGGACGTCGTCTGGTCGAAGAGCCGTCCGGACCCGAAGAACCAGACGTGGTCCTTCCAGATCGGCCCGCCGAGCGTGGCCTCGTACTGCGGCGAGAGCTTCTGGGGAAGCACTTCGTTCGAGGGCGACTCGGCCTGCCAGGCGGCATTCGTCAGCGTCGTGCGGAACGAGCCGCTGAACGTGTTGCCGCCCGACTTCGTGACGGCGTTGACGACCCCGCCCGTGAATCGTCCGAACTCGGCCGAGATCGAGGACGTGGAGGTCGTCGTCTCGGCGAGGGCCTCCTCGACGAAGAGGTTGTTCGGCGTCCCCCGGATGTTGTCGGTCACGACGGCGCCGTCCACGGTGAAGAGGTTGTCGAACGACTGCGCGCCCGAGATCGTCACGACGGCGGATACGCCGTTTCCGATGCGGTCGCTCGAGTTCGGGCCGTTCGTGTTGACGCCCGGCGCGAGCTGGACGCTCGAAAGCAGGTTCCGCTGGACGGGAAGCGCGTCCGTGAGCTCCTTCGTGAAGGTCGAGGAGGCCTGGAGCGCGGTCGAGACCGTCTCGCCCCTGGCGACGACGGTCGCCGCGGCTTCGACGCCCGCGAGGTTCATGACGGCGTCGACGCGCGACTCCTGGGCGGCGGACAACGCGAGGGTTTGTGTGACCGTTCGGAACGCCTGGATGGCGAACACCACGGTGTAGTCCCCGGGCGGCAGTCCCACGAGGACGTAGTCGCCGTTCGTCGACGTGACCGCGGTCCGCGCGCCCTGCAGGCTGCGCGACGTGATCGTTACGGTGACTCCGGGAAGACCCTGCCCTTCGTTCGTCACGCGGCCTCTCAGGGTCGCGTTCGTGAGCCCCTGGGCGAGGGTTGCCCCGGCGCTTCCGAGAAGGAGCAGGACGAGAACGATGCTGAGCGAACGCCGGCGCATGTCTCCTCCTTTGCGGACACCCCGTATCGCCGGCCCTGGGGCCGGAGTGAGGTTGTCCAACCGAGGTCAAGGTGGCGACGCGCGCCGGATTACGCGACGGGTTCGGGACGTCCGCCCCCGGAGCCAGGGTGGATCCCGCTGCGGTCGGGACGGGCCCGCCGCGCGGGACGTCCCTCACGTGCAACCGGATCGTCGTCCGGACGGTTGGATCGCGTCAGGTCGCGGGCGCGCCGCGCTGCCAGAGGAGGCGCGTCACCTTCCAGGTGCTTCGCGTATCCCGGGACAGGATCATCACGAAGCGGTCGTCGACCGCGACACCCGCGCCTCCGCGCGCCGGAACGAGCGTGCCCCTGGCCGCCCCGTGAACGACAGCCGTCGTCCTGTCGACGCGGAGATCGAGAACGGCCGCAGAAAGCGAGGGCACCCACCGGACGTGCCGCGCCCGATACCAAGCCGAAATCGCGCGCCGCCCCGTGACGACCTCTCCGGTGGGAGGCAGCCAGACGCCGTTCTCCTCGAAGCAGGCCGCGAGCCGATCGGTGTCGCTCTGGTTGTCCGCGGAGAAGAACTCGTCCACCGCCCCCTGCACGCCCCGGGCTCCGCCGCTCTCGTGAAGCGCCTCGAACCAGAGGACGCCGTCGGCCGGTCCCGCAAACGGGACGGCGGCGGAGAACGCGAGGACGAACGGCAGGATCCGGAAGGCGGGCTTCACGATGACCCCCCGACAAGAGTTAGGAAGAAAGCGCCGCCCGATCCCGTCCGGTGGGCCGAACGCACCGCTCGGTGCCGCGAGTTCGCCTTTTTCAGGGACGGGCCGCCCGGCGGCGCGGGACCTCCTCGGTGACGGATCGGCCTTTTCCGGTGGCCCCGGACGTCCACTCCCACGATTCGTGGAGGCGGTACCTTCCGTCAGGC
>JAMQPJ010000389.1 GCA_023717585.1 Thermoanaerobaculia bacterium | reverse complement strand
TGCGGCGGGGGTCGAACCGGTAGAGCGGCCAGTAGCCCGACTCGGAAGCGAGCTTCTGCTGCTCGAGGCCGAACGCAAGGTCGTAGCCGTGCGCGATGCACGGGCTGTAGGCGATGACGATCGACGTGCCCGGATAGCTCTCGGCCTCGAGAAAGGCCTTCACCGTCTGGGCGTCCTTCGCGCCGTACGCGACGTGCGCGACGTAGACGTTTCCGTACGTCATCGCGAGCATGCCGAGGTCCTTCTTCGGCGTCGCCTTGCCCTTGGCCGCGAACTTCGCGGCCGCGCCGAGAGGCGTCGCCTTGGACTGCTGGCCGCCCGTGTTCGAGTAGACCTCGGTGTCGAGGACGAGGATGTTGACCTTGCGCCCCGAGGCGAGGACGTGGTCGAGGCCGCCGTAGCCGATGTCGTAGGCCCAGCCGTCGCCGCCCACGATCCAGACGCTCTTCTTCACGAGCGAATCGGCCATGAGGAGAAGGCGCCGCGCTTCGGGCGTGTCCGCGCCCTTGAGCGCGGTCCTGAGCGCGAGGACGCGTTCGCGCTGCGCGGCGATCCCGGCCTCCGTGTCCTGAGAGGCCGTCAGGAGCTCACCGGCGAGCGAATCGCCGACGCGCGAGGCCAGAGTCTTGACGAGAGTCCGGGCCTGGTCGTTGAGCGAGTCCAGCGCGAGGCGGAATCCGAGGCCGAACTCCGCGTTGTCCTCGAAGAGCGAGTTCGACCACGCCGGGCCGCGGCCGTCCGCGTTCGTCCGGTACGGGGTCGTCGGGAGGTTGCCGCCGTAAATCGAGGAGCACCCCGTGGCGTTCGCGATGAGCACGCGGTCGCCGAAAAGCTGCGTGAGGAGCTTCACGTACGGCGTCTCGCCGCACCCGGCGCAGGCGCCCGAGAACTCGAAGAGCGGCTGGAGGAACTGGGCGCCCTTCACGTCGAGCCGGACCGTCGTGCGGTCCGCCTCGGGCAGGTCGAGGAAGAAGGCGAAATTGTCGCGCTCGGCGTCGCGCAACGGCTTCTGGGGCGCCATGTCGAGCGACTTGTGCTTCGGGTTCGCCTTGTCCTTCGCGGGGCACACGGCGACGCACAGTGTGCAGCCCGTACAGTCCTCCGGCGCGATCTGGATCGTGTAGGCTTTGCCCGCGTACTCGGTGCCCTTGAACGGGACGGACTTGTACGTCCCGGGCGCGCCTTTCAGCTTCGCCGGGTCGAAGACCTTCGCGCGGATCGCGGCGTGGGGGCACACCATCGCGCACTTGTTGCACTGGATGCAGATCTTCTCGTCCCAAACGGGGATCTCGAGCGCGATGTTCCGCTTCTCCCATTGGGCCGTCGAGAGAGGCCACGTGCCGTCGGGCGGGAACGCGCTCACGGGCAGAAGGTCGCCCTTTCCCTCGAGCATGACGCCCGAGACGCGCTTCACGAAGTCCGGCGCGGCGTCGGACACGATGGGCGGGCGGCGGCGCGTCGACGTGATCTTCGCGGGGACGACCATCTCGGCGAGGTTCTCGAGGGTTCCGTCCACGGCCGCGAAGTTGCGGCGCACGGTCTCCTCGCCCTTCTTGCCGTACGTCTTCTCGATCGCCTTCTTGATCTGCGCGATCGCCTCCTCGCGGGGCAGGACGCCCGAGATCGCGAAGAAGCAGGTCTGCATGATCGTGTTGATGCGGCCGCCCATCCCGAGGGCCTTCGCGACCTTGTAGGCGTCGATGACCCAGACCTTGAGGCGTTTCTCGAGGATCTGCTCCTGCATCTCGAGGGGCAGCTCGTCCCACGCATCGGCGGGCCCGTGCTGCGTGTTCAGGAGGAAAACGGCGCCCGGGGCGGCCGCCTCGAGCATGTCGTAGCGGTCGAGGAACGGCTCCTGGTGGCACGCGACGAAGTTGGCGCGCCTCACGAGGTACGTCGAGCGAATCGGCTTCGGCCCGAAGCGCAGGTGCGAGACGGTGACGGCGCCCGACTTCTTCGAGTCGTACACGAAATAGCCCTGCGCGAAGTTGTCCGTCTCCTCGCCGATGATCTTGATCGAGTTCTTGTTCGCGCCCACGGTGCCGTCGGCGCCCAGGCCGTAGAAGAGGGCGCGCACCGTGTCGGGGGGCTCGATGTCGAACTCCGCATCCCACGGAAGCGACGTGTGCGTCACGTCGTCCACGATGCCGATCGTGAAGTGGTTCTTCGGCCTCGGCTTGGCGAGCTCGTCGAAGACGGCTTTCACCATGCCCGGCGTGAACTCCTTCGACGAGAGGCCGTAGCGGCCGCCGACGACGAGCGGCTCGACGGAGAGGGGGAAAGCGTCGCCGCGCCGCGCTTCGACGAGCGCGGTCACGAC
>JAMQPJ010000370.1 GCA_023717585.1 Thermoanaerobaculia bacterium | reverse complement strand
GCGCGCCAAGGGCGCGCGTGACAAGTGGCAGCGTCATGTTCCGGAGGAACCCGGGGCCGGGTTCCCCAGCACCCCCTCCGCGCCTAATAATCGGACTCAACCACATGGCGCTCTCCCCGGGAGACAGTCTCGGCCCGTACGAAATCCTCTCGCCTCTCGGTGCGGGCGGTATGGGCGAGGTGTACCGCGCGCGGGACGGACGCCTCGAGCGAGCGGTCGCCCTGAAGGTCCTGCCGGAAGAGTTCTTCGAGGACAAGGAAAGAAGTGCGCGCTTCGAGCGCGAGGCAAAGCTCCTCGCGGCCGTGAACCACCCCAACATTGCCGCCATCCACTCGTTCGAGGAGGTCTCCGGCCGTCACCTCCTCGTGATGGAGCTCCTCGAGGGCACGACGCTGCGGGAGAAGCTCGACGCCGGGCTGGTCGCCACGAGACAGGCCGCCGACTACGCGCTTCAGATCGCCAAAGGCCTCTCGGCCGCTCACGAAAAGGGGATCGTTCACCGCGACCTCAAGCCCGAGAACCTCTTCGTCACGAAGGACGGTCACCTGAAGATTCTCGACTTCGGCCTTGCGAAGAGGACGGAGCATGAGAGAACCGGGGACGAGACGAGCGCGCCGACGGCCGCGAGGACGGATCCGGGAACGGTGATGGGGACGGTCGGCTACATGTCTCCGGAGCAGGTGAAGGGGCACGCGGTCGATCACCGGTCGGACATCTTCTCGTTCGGGGCGATCCTCTACGAGCTGCTGTCGGGGCGGAAGGCGTTCAAGAGGGACTCGGCTGCCGAGACGATCGCGGCCATCCTGAAGGAGGAGCCGCCGGACCTGTCGGAATCCGGAAGAAGCGTTCCACCGGCGCTCGACCACATCGCGACGCACTGCCTGGAGAAGAGTCGCGAGGACCGGTTCCAGTCGGCGAAGGACATCGTCTTCGCGCTTTCGGAGGCGTCCGCACCGGTCGTGGGGGGCGGGTCGCAAGAGGTTCCCGCGCCTCGTGTCTCGAAGCGGAAGTCTCTTCTTCCCGCCGCTGCCGGAGTGTTCGTGTTGATCGGCGCCGGAACGGCCGTCCTCTTGAACCGTCGTCCCGCAGCTCCGGCCTCGTCCGCCGCCGCCGGCCCGTCGATCGCCGTCCTCCCATTCACGAATCTCAGCTCGGAGAAGGACCAGGAGTACTTCTCGGACGGGCTCTCGGAGGAGCTCCGGGGGCTCCTGACGAAGGTGAAGGAGCTGCGTGTAGCCGGGCGCGCGTCGTCGTTCGCTTTCAAGGGCAAGACCGAAGACCTCGCCTCGATCGGCCAGAAGCTCCATGTCACGACGGTGCTCGAGGGGAGCGTGCGCCGCGCGGGCGGCCAGCTCCGTGTCTCAACGCAGCTCGTGAACGTGGCCGACGGCTACCAGATCTGGGCGGAGACCTACGACCGGAAGCTGACGGACGTCTTCGCGGTGCAGGACGAGATCGCCGGGGCGGTCGTGGCGGCGCTGAAGGTGAAACTGCTGCCGCAGGAGGGCCCGGCAGCCTCCCAACACCACACATCCAACCCGGAAGCGTACAACCAGTACCTCCTCGGGCGGCAGTTCTCCAACAGAAGCAACCCCGACAGCTTTCGCCGTGCGCACGAGTGCTATGCGAATGCCATAGCACTTGATCCGCGCTATGCCGCGGCGTATGCCGGGCTCGCCATCACGGAGTTCGGGCTGTCCGAGGACGCCAAGTCCACCGCGGCAGAGGCGGAGGGAAGGCAGAAGGCGATTGCGGCGGCGGACAGGGCGATCTCCCTCGACCCCGCTCTGGCGGAAGGCTACTCGGCGCGGGGCTACCTGCGCTCCTGGATCAGTTGGGACTGGACCGGGGCGCAGGCAGACTTCGAGCGAGCGCTCTCGCTCGAACCCGGCGACAGCACCACGCTGAGAAACCAGAGCATCCTTCTCTCCTCGGTCGGCCGGCTGCCGGAGGCTGTCGCGGCAGCGAGGAAAGCCACCGAGCTCGACCCCTTGTCGGCGTCAGCGTGGCACTACCTTGGCCGTCATCTGAACGCCAGCCGGCAGCTTCCGGAGGCGCGAAAGGCGTTCCTCCGTGCCCTCGAGATCAATCCCGAGAGAATCTACGTCCATTTTCTCTTCGGTGTGACGTCGCTTCTCGGGAAGGAACCAGGAACCGCGCTCCCGGAGTTCCGGCGAGAACCATCGGAGACTCACCGCCTGGCCGGCGTGGCGATGGCCGAGCATGACCTCGGACATCCAACGGAGGCGCAGCACGCGCTGGACGAGCTGATTGCCAGGCACGCGCGAGCCTCTGCGTATCAGATCGCCGAGGTTTACGCCTGGCGCACCGAGCGGCACAAGGCCTTCGAGTGGCTGGATCGCGCCTATGCCCAGCGCGACGCGGGCCTCTCGTACGTCAAGTCCGATCCACTCCTCGCCAAAGTGCGTGACGACCCGCGCCATGCGGCGATGCTGAAGAGGATGAATCTGCCCGCGGGCAAGTGAGGCAGGGCGCGGCTATCGAATCACCGTTCCCAATCCGATCTTTCTAAGAAGTCTTTCTCCGAACGCCACGGCAAGGGCGACACCCCCCACGTCCGCGAGGACATCGCCGATCTCGACGCTGCGGCCGGGCGTGTACGACTGGTGGATCTCGTCCGAGCATCCCCAGATGATTGCAGCGAGGAGAAGAAAGACGGCCGTCTTCGGGCGGCCCCATCCCTCCCCGAAGCGCGCGGCGCGGACCGCGAGAACACCCGTCACGAAGAAGTAGAACGCGTGCTCGACCTTGTCCCTCTGCCAGAACCAGGGGCCGAGAGCAGGGAGACGGA
>JAMQPJ010000357.1 GCA_023717585.1 Thermoanaerobaculia bacterium | reverse complement strand
GGCACCGGTCCCCGACGGAAAGGTGCGGCGTGATCGAGGCGAAGACCTTCACGCCGCCGATGTTACAGAATGAGGGTGAAGGGGGAGGTCCGACACGAATGGCGATCCGCATCCTCGTGACCGGCGGCACGTTCGACAAGGCGAATCGCAGCGCCGCGGCGAGCTTCAGGGGACCCGGCATCGAGAAGGGGCTCGCGATCCTCTCGGAGGTCAAGGAAAAGACGGACCTCCCGATCCTGACGGACGTCCACGAGCCCGAACAGTGCGCGCTCGTGGCCGAGGTGGCCGACGTCCTCCAGATTCCCGCGTTCCTCTGCCGTCAGACCGACCTCATCCTCGCCGCTGCCGCCACGAAGAAGGCCGTGAACGTCAAGAAGGGGCAGTTCCTCGCGCCGGACGACTGCAAGCAGATCGTGGACAAGTGCCATGCGGCGGGAAACTCGAACGTAATGCTTTGCGAGCGCGGGACGAGCTTCGGGTACCACAACCTCGTCGTGGATTTCCGCGGCCTGCCCATGATGCGTTCCCTCGGCGTGCCGGTGATCTACGACGCGACGCACTCCCTCCAGCTCCCGGGCGGCCTCGGGACCGAGACCGGCGGCTCGCGCGAATACGCGCCCGCGCTCGCGCGCGCCGCGGCCTCCGTGGGAGTCGACGGCTTTTTCTTCGAGGTCCACGACGACCCGGCGCACGCGAAATCCGACAGGGCGACGCAGCTCCCGCTCGCGAGCCTGCCGAAGTTCCTCGCGGACCTCCTGAAGTTCGACGCGCTCCGGCGCGAGACGAACCCCTAGCCGATGGGGGGAGCGGGGGGAGCGCGGAAGCTCCCCCCGACCTTGACAAAGGGGCTTCGCGGCACTACTGTATTAGTGTAGTGATACAGCAAGGCAGCCACCCGTGACCCGCGGCCTCACCGTCGACCCCTCCGACGCCGTCCCCCTCTGGAAGCAGATCGAGGAGAACGTACGGCGGCTCGTGGCCTCCGGCGCCCTCCGGCCCGGGGCGGCCGTTCCCTCCGTGCGCGATCTCGCGCGCGACCTGTCCATCAACCCCGCGACCGTCGCGAAGGGCTACCAGCGCCTCGTCGACGCCGGCGTCCTCGTCGTGAAGCGAGGCGAGGGGACGTTCGTGGCGGACAAGCCGCCATCCGTCCCGCGCGGCGAGCGCGCGAAGGAGCTCGAGGGCGGCGCGCTCCGCTGCGCGTCGCTCGCCGTGACGCTGGGCGCGAACAACGAGGAAGCCGTCGAGCACGTGAAGCGCAGTTTCGGAGTTCTTAGAAGGAAGAGAGAAGGGGGAGCCGAATGAACAGCTCCGCTCCGGTGGTCGAGGTCCGCCAGCTCCTCGTGAGGTACGGTGGTAACTCTTCTTCGACACTCGAAGAAATCTCTCTCTCAATCCCCCGGGGTTCCGTCTACGCCCTTCTGGGCCGCAACGGCGCGGGCAAGTCGTCGCTCGTTCGCTGCCTCCTCGGCCAGCAGAAGCCGACGGCCGGCGACTGCCTTCTCTTCGGCGAGGACGTGTGGAAGCGCCGCGCGCACCTGATGGCGAAGGTCGGGGTCGTCCCCGAGGACGCCGATGCGCCCCCCACGATGACGGCGCGCCAGCTGTCGGCGTTCTGCGCGCGCGTCTATCCCTCGTGGGACGCGCCGTCCGTCCTGGCACGCCTCGCGCGCTTTGGCGTCCCCGCGACGACGCCGTACGGCAGCCTGTCGAAGGGCCAGAAGGCGCTCGTCTCTCTCGCCCTCGCGCTCGGATCCTCCCCCGACCTTCTTCTCCTCGACGATCCGACGCTCGGCCTCGACGCCGTGGCGCGCGTGGCTTTCTTCGAGGAGCTCGTGGGCGAGCTGGCGGATCGGGGCACGACGGTCCTCCTCACGTCCCACGATCTGGCGGGCGTCGAGAGAATGGCCGATCGCGTCGGAATCCTGAAGGGCGGCCGGATCATCGTCGACGAGAGCCTCGAGAGTCTCAAGGGGCGCTTCCGGCGCCTGCGCTACGGAAACGAGGGAATGGAAGATCCCGCGATGCACGGGCAGGAGCTTTCGGACTTCGACGCCGTGAAGGTGAAGGTGCGCGGCTGGGGCATCGAGGCCCTGGTCTCGAACTACGGCGACGAGCGATTCGCGAAGTTCGCCGCCCTCGACGGCATCGTGGACGCCGAGTCCTCGGCCCTGTCCTTGGAGGAGATCTTCCTCGCGATCGCGGGCGAAACGCTCCCCGGGAGGAACGCATGAAAGCCCTCGCTGCCGTCTTCGCGCGCGAGATCCACGCCCGCCGCCTCGTTTTTCCCGTCGCGCTCGCGACGGGGTTCACACCGCTTCTCGTCAGCCTCGTGACCGGATGGTCGAAGCCGGGAGCGGCCGACATGAGGCTCATCGTGGCGTTCGTCGCGGCGGCTGCGTTCACGCTCGCGTTCGCGCTTCTCTTCGGGGGCTCGGTCCTCGCGGCCGAAACGTCCGAGAAGCGGATCTCCTTCTTCTTCTCGCGTCCGATCCCGGCCGGCGCGATCTGGGGCGGCAAGCTCCTCGCGGCCCTCTTCCTCTCGTTCGTGCCGGCCTTCCTCGTCCTCACACCTGCGGCGCTCATCGGCAGTGTCGAGCTCCGCACGGGCCCGGATCTCTGGATTGCCGCGATCCTGCTCGCTGTCTGCGCGCTCTTCCTCGTCCTGGGCGCGCACACGGCCGTCACGATCGCCCGCCTGCGCTCTCCGTGGATCGCCCTCGACGCGCTCTTCGCCGTCCTGTCGGCGCTCGGCGTGGCGCTTTCCGCCCGCGCGCTTCTTCGCGACGGAGTCGTTTCCCGTTATCACATCCTCTCGTCCGGGGCGTTCTGG
>JAMQPJ010000351.1 GCA_023717585.1 Thermoanaerobaculia bacterium | reverse complement strand
GGACGGCACCGGCGCCGCGGCCTTCCGCGGGGACGTCGCCGTCCGGGCCGGCCTCATTACCGCCGTCGGCGAGCTCGCGCCCGATCGGATCGCCCGCGCGCGTCGCCGGATCGACGCCACCGGTCTCGTCGTCTCGCCCGGATTCGTCGACCTGCTCGGCCAGTCCGAGTACAACGCCCTCGTGGACCGGCGCGCGGCGTCGAAGATCACGCAGGGGATCACGACGGAAGTCACCGGCGAAGGCGAGTCCATCGCTCCCCTCGACGAGACGCTCCTCAAGAGCAACGAGGACACGTACCGCCACTACGGTCTCCGGCCCGACTGGTCGAGCCTTCTCACGTACTTCATGCGCTTCCGGCGCACGCCGCCGACGATCAACCTCGGCACGTTCGTGGGCCTCGGCGGGCTGCGGCGGATGGTCGTCGGGATGGAGGACCGGCGCGCGGGAGCGACCGAAATCGAGCGCCTGAAGGGGCTCGTCGCGCAGGCCATGGAGGACGGCGCGCTCGGCCTCTCGACGTCGCTCCAGTACGTCCCCGACCTCTACAACTCGACCGAGGAGATCATCGCCTGCGCAAGGGTAGCCGCGTCCCGCGGGGGCGTGTACTTCACCCACCAGCGCTCGGAGGGTAACCGCATCGGGGCGTCGCTCGCCGAGGTGTTCCGGATCGCCCGCGAGGCGAAGATCGCGACCAACGTCTGGCACATCAAGGCGGCCTACCGCCGCAACTGGGGCATGATGCCGAAGATCCTCGCCGCGTTCGCCTCGGCCCGCGCCGCGGGCCTGGACGTCGCCGCGAACCAGTACCCGTGGAACGCCGCGTCGAACGGGCTCGACGCCTGCCTTCCCCCCTGGGCGCGCGAAGGCGGGCGCGAGCGGCTCCTCGCGCGCCTCCGCGACCCCGCGACCAGGACGCGTATCCGGAACGAGATGGCCGAGGACACGCCGGCCTGGGAGAACCAGTGGTACGGCTCGGGCGGCGGCTCCGGCGTCATGCTCTCGGCCGTTCTCGACCCCGGCCTCAAGAAGTACGAGGGCGGCACGCTCGAGGAGATCGGCGCTCTCCTGAAGAAGGATCCCCGCGACGCGCTCATGGACATCGTCCTCGCCGACCGCGCGAACTCTTACTGCATCCTGTTCATGATGAGCGAAGACGACGTCCGGACGGCGCTCAAGGACCCCTTCGTCGCCTTCTGCACGGACTCCGGCGCCGCGGCCACGGACGGGATCTACTCGGAAGAAAAGTCCCATCCCCGCGCCTGGGCCTCGACCGCGCGCATTCTCGGCACGTACGTGCGCGACGAGAGGCTCCTGACCCTGGAGGAGGCCGTTCGCAAAATGACCTCCTTCCCGGCCGCGCGCGCCGGACTCAAGGGCCGGGGGACGCTCAAGGTCGGGCTGAGCGCCGATGTCGTCGCGTTCGATCCCGTCCGCGTCAAGCCCGTCTCGACGTACGCCGACCCGCTCCACTATTCACAAGGGTTCCCGTACGTAGCCGTGAACGGCAGGCTCGTCGTGGACGACGGGAAGATCACGGCGGACCGCCCCGGCCAGCCGCTTCTCGGGCCCGGCGTGGCCGCGACACACTGACGGCGGGCTTGCTACCGCACGGTGACGACCGCGTCCTCGATCATGGTCGAGCCGAGGTCGGCCACAGGGGCTGCGGCGAGCGTCTTCCGCCATTTTCCGAGGAGCTCGACGACGCTGTCGCCGATTCTCAGCAGGTTCTCGCGGCTGGAGCCGCCGAGGTGCGGCGTCATGAGGACGTTCGGCGCGGAGAGGAGCGGGCTGTTCGGGTCGGGCGGGTCGCTCAGGAAGACGTCGGTCGCATAGGCGCGCACCTTCCCCGACGCGAGCGCCTGCGCGAGGTCCGGCTCCACGACGATCGAGCCGCGTGCGGTGTTCACGATCACGACGCCGTCCTTCATCTTGGCGATCGTGTGCTCGTTCACGAGGCCGCGCGTCTCGGCCGTGGCCGGGACGTGGAGGCTGATGAAGTCGGCGCGCAGGAACAGCTCGTCGAGGTCGTCGACGAGCTCGGCGAGGGCGTGATTCGCGATCTGCGGGTCGTAGGCGATGACCTTCATTCCGAACGCCTGGGCCCGCCGCGCGACCTCCGTGCCGATCAGGCCGGCGCCGACGAGACCGAGCGTCTTTCCGTAAAGCTCGGTTCGCTTGAGCTCCTTCTTCAGGAAGCGCCCCTGCTTGAGGCCGGTGTGCCCTTCGACGAGGCGGTTCGGGACGGCGAGGAGGAGCGCTAAAGTGAGCTCCGCCACGGCGACCGAAGACGCCCGCGGCGTGTTCTTGACGTCGATCCCGCGCTCGCGGCAGGCCTGGATGTCCACGTTGTCGAGGCCGACCCCCCCCCGGATCACGAGCTTCAGGTTCGGCGCACCGCTCAGGAACTCGCGCGTCACCTTCGTCTTCGAGCGCACGAGGACGACTTCGGCCTCTTTCAGATGGGCGGCGTCGGTGAGCACCTCGTCGAACGGGGCGAGGCGGCCGGGAAGGGACTCGTCGAAAGCATCGGCGATCAGGATCTTCATGGAATTCCTCCACTACACGTGCCCCCGAAAATTAACCCGTGGGGAGGAGTTCCGGCATGAGTCAGACGAATCAGGCGAGGAGGGGGACCGGGGGTCTCGAAGAGGATTTCCTTGGAAGGGAGGAGAGAACGGGCCTCGGGCGGTCACCCGTTCGGGCGGCGCAGGACGTTCACCGCCTCGGTGAGGGCCGGCTGCGTCTCACCGTTCTCCGGTTCTTCCTCGGGCTCTCGGGGCGGCTTTTCGTCCCCCTCGCCCGGCGCGAGGAACAGGTTCGTCTCGACGCCGTGCTGCTTCGTGTACATCTCGTAGTAGCGGCCGCGGGCCGCGTAGAGCACCGCGTGCGTGCCGCGCTCGACGATGAGGCCGCCTTCGACGACGAGGATCTGGTCCGACCGCCGGATCGTGGAGAGGCGGTGCGCGATGACGAACGTCGTGCGCCCCTTCATCAGGAACGACAGGCCCTCCTGAATGAGCGCCTCGGACTCCGAGTCGAGGCTGGACGTGGCCTCGTCGAGGATGAGGATCCGCGGGTCCGCGAGGATCGCGCGCGCGATCGAGACACGCTGGCGCTGCCCGCCCGACAGCTTACCCGCGCTCGCCCACGATCGTGTCGTATTTCTTCTCGAATCCCTCGGCAAACTCGTCCACGCGCGCGATCCGGCACGCGCGGAGAATCTCCTCCTCGCCCGCCTCCGGGCGCGAGAACGCGACGTTCTCCCGAATCGTGCCGTCGAAGAGGAACGTCTCCTGAAGGACGACGCCGAGCGCCGATCGATACGAATCGAGGCGCACCGTCGCGAGATCCACGCCGTCGATGCGCGCGACACCGCCCGTCGGAACGTGGAAGGCCGCGACGAGGCCGATGATCGTCGTCTTGCCCGAGCCCGAAGGTCCGACGAGGGCGGTGACGGTGCCCGGCGGCGCGTGGAAGGAGACACCGTGAAGGACCTCCTTCCCTTCTTCGTAGGCGAATTTCACGTCTTCGAACGAAATGTCGCCCGAGATCGAGGGAAGGGCGACCGTGCGACGCGGATCGGCGTCCTCGGGCTTCTCGGCCAGGATCTCGCGCGTCCTCTCGAGACCGGCGAGCGCCTCGGTGAGCTGCATTCCGATCGCGACGATCTGGAAGATGGGCGCCACGAGGAAGCCCATGAAGAGCGTGTACGTGAAGAACCCGCCGAGCGTGAGCGTGCCGGCGACGATCTGGCGCGTCCCGACGTACATGACGACCGCGCCCACGATGCCCAGCATGACGGTCGACGAGAGGCTCATGACGCTCGTCGAGGTGAGCGTCTTGAGGACGTTGTCGAGAAGGCGCTGCACGCCCGAGGCGAAAACCTTCTCTTCCCGCTCTTCGGCATGGTAGCCCTTGACGACGCGCACGCCGCCCAGCGACTCCATGAGGCGGCCGGTGACCTCCGCGTTGATCTTTCCGCGCTCGCGGAAGATCGGGCGGATCGTGCCGAACGCCCGGTTCAGGACGAGGCCGAAGCCCACGAGGAACGTGAACGCGAGAAGCGTCATCGTCGTCGAAATCTTGAAGAGCACGACGAGCGCGATCGCCGCCGTCAGGAGGCCGCCGGCGAATTCGACGAGGCCCGTGCCGATGAGGTTCCGCACGCCCTCGACGTCCGACATGATGCGCGACACGAGGGCGCCGGTCCTGTTCGCGTCGTAGAACGTGACGGGCAGCCGCCCGATGTGCGCCTGCACCTTCCGCCGAAGCTCGGCGATGAGGCGCTGGGCCGCCTTCGAGAGAAGCTGTGTGAGCGAGAACGACGTGACGCCCTGGACGAGCGTCGCCGCCACGACCGCGGCGAGGAGCGGCAGAAGCATGTCGGTGCGCCGCTTGCCGATCACGTCGTCGATCAGAAACTTCGTCGAGGCGGGAAGGACGAGTCCCGACACGCGGTTGATCGCCATGAGGACGAAGCCGAAGGCGAGGATTCCCTTGCGGGGAGCGACGAGCGCCTTGATGTCCGGCAGGAGCGCCCGCAGACGCACGGACTTCGGGAGCTTCTCCCGCTCTTCGCGGACCCGTCCGGCCGATCTCTCGGAGCCCGGAAGGCGCCCCATCGGGTTCTTCACGGCGGCCAAGGATCCTCCCCGGTTTCGGAGAACGCGACACCCCGCGCGGCGAGACCGTCGACGAAAGCAGCGAAGAGGCCGAGCCGCGTTCCGAGCAGCTCCAGCGGAAACACCCCGGCCTCGCGAAATGTTCCCGCCGAAAGGAGCTGCGCCGCGATGACGCACGGGAATCCCGTCGTCCGGGCCATGGACGTCGCGCCAGTCTTCACGTCCGTCCGATCGAACAGGTCGTGAACGAGGCGCGCCGGCCTCCCGGCCCGCGAACCGCGCGACTCCACACGCAGCACCGTGAACTCCTCCTCGCCCTCGGGCCTCTTCCACATCGGGAAGAGGAGCGCTTCCGCGACCGCTCGCGGGGTCACCCGGACGCCGCCCGCCTCCACGGGCGCGTCACCGAAGAATCCTGCGTCGCGGAGGAGGCGCATCTTTTCGGCATGTCCGGGCCAGCGCAGGGTCTCCTCGCGCAGGTTCCGCGCCTTCACGGTCGTGAGCAACGTGCGAAGGCCGTCCGTGAGGAATCCCTCCAGCGTCCCGACGCCCGGCAGCTCGAAGCGCGTCACGTCCGAGAGGGCGGGCCGCGTGACGACCTCCCCGTCCTCGACGAGGCGGGCCGGACGCGTGTACTCCTCGATGACGTCGGTCGCGGAGAACACGATGCGGTACTCCCAGGGCTGCGTCCGCGTGAGCGGAAGCCCGCCTACGGAGATGACGATCGACTCGAGGGCGCCGGTGTCGAACCACGCCGCCGCGCGCCCGCACGCGAGATTCGAAAGGCCGGGGCTAACTCCGCAATCCACGATCGCCGGAACACCTCTCTCCTTCGCGAGAGCGTCCAGCACGAGCGGATCCTCCGGCGCGAACGAGATGTCGGCCACCGGCTTTCGAGCCTCGATCACGGTCTTCAGCATCGCGTGCCCGAGAAACCCGGGCACCGCTCCCACCACGACGTCGGCGCGTGCGACGGCCGCGGCGATCGCCGCTCCGCTCGCGAAATCGAGCCGCGACGTGGCGACTCGGGGCGATCCCGCGAGCGCCCCGAGCGCGTCCTCCGAGCGATCGCAGACGACGACCTCCAGGCCGTCCGCCGCGAGCGTCCGGGCGATGAGAGATCCGACGAGACCCGCTCCGAGGACGACGACGCGCGGCATGACGGGCGATTATGAGGCCCGCGCCGTCGGCTCTCACCGACGCGATGCGATAATTTTCCGATGTCGGCGTCGGCGGGTGAACGGGAGACCCCTGGGTGGGCCTCCTGCTTCCCGGCCGCGACTCTCGTGACCTGGGCGTTTCTGCGAATCGGAACCTGGTTCGGACGCGACTACACGCACGACGACTTCTACTTCGCGTACCTCAGCTGGCTCCGCGCCATCAGGGCCCGCCCGGGAATGGACACGGACGCTCTCCTGTACACGCCTCTCGTCGAGTTCTTCGCCCCGGTCTTTCGCGCGTGGCCGGAGTCATTCCTGCCGATGGACCTCGGACGCGCGTTCATCCTCGGCGTCGCCGTTGCGCTTCTTGGATTGGTCTACTCGCTCTCCCGACGACTCGGCGCCTCGGTCGCGTGGGCTCTGTGCGTCGTGAGCTTCACGGCATGGCAGGGGGACTTTCTCCTTCGGATCTCCGACGTTCGCACCGACGCCGTCGCGACTTGTCTCCTGCTTGCCACGTTTCTGTTCCTCCTGCGCGCCGAAGGCAGCCGGCCTCTCTTTGCGGGAATGTCCTTCGGGATGGCCGTCTTCTTCAACATCAAGCTCGCCGTGGCGGTACCGGCTGTCGGGCTCGCCGTCGTGCTGACCTCGACGAAGCTGCCGGTGCGTGCCTTGCTGCGGTTCGCGGCAGGCGCGGCGATCGTCACGCTGTCCTGCGACGGCTTCCGGGCGCTCTCCGATGGATGGGGACCAATCCTGACCGGCCTCAGAGCGCTTTTCAGTTCGCCTCCGGATGGAAGCGGCCCCCCCACCGACTTCCTCCAACGGGCCATCCTGGGCGCCCCGATCTCGGTGCTCCTCGTCGCCTTTGGCGCACTCGGAGCGATCGCGGTCCCGCTCTGGCGGTTGCCACGCCAGGAGCTCCTGGCAGGTGCTGTCGGGCGGCGTCTCGTCTACGGGTGTTCCGCAGTCGT
>JAMQPJ010000346.1 GCA_023717585.1 Thermoanaerobaculia bacterium | reverse complement strand
CCGTCGTTCGTGCCCAACCCGGGCACGCTGTGGGAGCCGCCGCGGATCGACAGGTCGAGGGCGTTCTCGCGGGCGTAGTTGATGGCTGTCATGACGTCGGCGGTGTCCACGGCCCGGACGACGACGCGCGGACGCCGGTCGATCATCCCGTTGTACACCCTGCGGGCGGCCTCGTAGTCGGCGTCGTCGGGGGCGATCACCTGTCCCCGGGAAGCTCCGCGCAGCTCTGCGAGCGTCGGTTTGGCCATGAAATCCTCTTCCTTCCGGAGATCGCTTATTGCGGGTGAGATGCTATATCAATTCGGATGGGTCGCACGCGTCGCGCCCAGGGGGCGGGCCGATAACCCTGGTCACTCGCCGCCGAGAAGCTTCAGGATCTCTTTCAGCTCCGCGACGACGCCCGCAATCCGGGGGTCCGGCGTCTGCGCCGTTCCGTCGCTGGCCGGGACTGCGGCGGAAGCCGTTCCCACCGGCTCCGTCCGGCCGGTGGCCGGCGACGTCTCGACGAAAACCGGCGTGGCGGATTTCGAGGACGGACGGCGTGAGGGAGGAGGCTTGACGGTTTTTTCGCCGGACTTCTCGGGCGACTTGTCGCCCTTCTCGCCCTTCCCCGCGTCGATCGGGATGAAGGCCGGATTCGTGTCGTGGGACCGACCGCCCGCGGCCTCGCTCTCGAGGCGCTTCTTGGCGCCGGCGATCGTATAGCCCTCGTCGTAGAGGAGCCGCTTGATCTGTCCGATCAGCTCGAGCTCGCGCGCGCTGTAGGTGCGCGGGCCGGGAAGCGAGCGATCGGGCGCGAGGAGAGGAAACTCCGACTCCCAGTAACGCAGGACGTACGGCTGAACGTCCGCGATGCGGCAGACGTCCCCGATCTTGTACCGGACCTCGGCGTTTTCGCTCGTCGTTTGCGTCATGACTCCAACGTGTCGTCGAGTCTTTTTAACACATCGAGGGGCCGATCCGAAGGTCAGTCGTCCCTCTTGACGACGAACTTCAGAGGCACGCCGTTGAGGTTCCACTTCTCGCGGATGCGGTTCTGCAGGAATCTCTCGAAGGAAAAGTGCAGGGGTTCGGTCCGGTCCGCGAAGAGACGGATGAGAGGCGGCTCGGCCGCCACCTGCACGGCGTATCGGATCTTCATGTTGCGGCCGGAGCGCCCTCGGGGCTCTTCCCGTTCGTACGCCTTCTGCAGCAGCCGGTTCAGCTCGCCTGTGGACATCCGCGTCGTGAACCTCTTCGCGAGCGCGTCCGCTTCGGGCAGAAGGCGCTGGACGCCCTTTCCCGACGTGGCGCAGAGAGGCAGGAAGGGCGCCTTGCGCAGGAAGATGAACCGCCGTTTCGCGTCCTCTTTGAGACCCCATACTCGAGCTGCGTCCTTCTCGATGAGGTCCCATTTGTTCGCGACGAGAAGCACGCCGCGGCCGGCCTCTTCCGCATAGCCCGCGATCGTGGCGTCCTGCGCCGTGATCCCGGCGGAGGCGTCGAACACGATGACGACGAGCCGCGCCCGGTCGATCGCCTTGCGGGACGCGACGATCGAAAGCAGCTCGGCCGAGTCCGTCGTCTTGCCCTTGCGCCGGATTCCCGCCGTGTCGACGAAGAGATACTCCCGGCCGCCCCGGGAAAGGCGCACGTCGATCGAGTCGCGCGTCGTGCCGGCGATCTCCGACACCATCACGCGATCCGCCCCGACGAGCGCGTTCACGAGCGACGACTTCCCCACGTTCGGGCGGCCGACGATCGCGATCGGAAGCGGCTCGGTGCGCGTGTCCGGATCGAGGTCCGACGGCAGCACGGCCTCGATCGCCTCGAGGAGCTCGTCCGCGCCCGTGCCGTGGAGGGCCGAGACGCCGATGACCTTCGGGAAGCCCAGCGAGAAGCCGTCGGCGAGCGATTCGGCGGCGGTCTTCGTGTCGCATTTGTTCCAGGCGACGACGACGTTCTTGCCGAGCGCGTGGAGCTTCCGGCCCAGTCGCTCGTCCTCGGGGAGGCGCCCGGAGACGCCGTCGAGGACGAACAGGATGAGATCCGCGTCCGCGACGGCCGCGAGCGCCCGATTGCTCGTCCATTCCGCGAAGCCGCCCGCGGCGTCGAGATCCAGCCCGCCCGTGTCGACGAGCGTGTAGGGCCGCCCCGACGGAGTGCGGGCCGTCATCTCGAGCGCGTCGCGGGTCATGCCCGGTCGGTCGTGCACGAGCGCCCGGCGCTCGCGCGCGAGCCGGTTGAAGAGAGCCGATTTCCCGACGTTCGGGCGGCCGACGAGGACGACGCGAAAGGCGTTCACCTGTTTATCACCTGCTCAGCGCCGGCGCCGCGTCCCTCCACGCGGAGGGGCCGGAGAGGGCCGACGGCCCCTCCCCTTCGGCCGGCTCTGGAGCGCCTCGGTGCGGGTGACCCGGCGCGCCCCCGCGCCGTCACCCGCGGGGGCGAAGTCGAGGCCGCGCTTCTCGGCATCCGCCTTCACGAGCTTCACGCGCAGGCGGTCTCCGAGGCGATAGACGCGTCCCGTCGAGGAGCCGACGAGGCGATGCTCGGCCTCTTCGTACCTGTAGAAGTCGTCCCCGAGGGACGAGATCGGCACGAGGCCGTCGACGTAAATGTCCTCGAGCGTCACGAAGAGGCCGAACCCCACGACCGCCGAGACGTAAGCCCAGAACTCCTCGCCGACGCGGGACGCCAGGAAGACGAATTTCTTCCACGCGATCGCCTCGCGCTCGGCCGACTCGGCGCGCCTTTCGCGCGAGGAGCAGTGCGCCGCCGCCTCGTGGAACCAGCGCGTGCGGCCCTCCGCGTCGTCGGCCGCAGGCGGCCGGCGGATGGCGAGCCACTCCACGAGCGCCCTGTGGACGAGGAGGTCCGGATAGCGCCGGATGGGAGACGTGAAATGGCAGTAATGCTTC
>JAMQPJ010000169.1 GCA_023717585.1 Thermoanaerobaculia bacterium | reverse complement strand
CCGCCCGCTACCAGACAGAGCTTTCCTCCTCCACGTTCGCCCGCGTCTCGGTGTCCTACCGGAGCGCGATGAACGAATACGCGGGCCAGGCGACCCCCTTCGACCGGGAGACCCGCGCAGGCGCGGTCGCCGGCGTCCGTTTCTTCAACGTGCTGGTGCTCGAGGGCGGCGCGACCGGAGACGTCTCGGCCCGCTCGCGCGGCGTCACCCCGGAGATCACGCTCGCGATCGCGACACGCGACGGCTGGAAGATCTACGGCTTCGCGGCCCGCCGCTTCGAACGGAGTCTCGACGGGGACTTGCCGCTTCCGGGCGAAGCCGGCACGGACGAAGCCGATCTCACGCGGCGCTCGCGCGCTCTCTACAAGGGCGGCCTCATGTGGAAGAACGCCGAAGGAGAGAACGTCTCGCTCGAAGCCTCGCGGCGCGAACTGACCGGCACGTACCGCCTGCTTTTCGATCCCAACTTTCTCGACCGGCTCGATTCGCTCTATTTCTTCCCGAACGACGTCGCGACCGACATTTCGTTCGGGGCCACCGCGCGCCTCGGAAAGGCGCTGGACGGGCGCATCATGATGCGGGCGGGCCGGCTCTCGGGCGAGCGCGACGGCCTGATCCGCGCCGACGAGGCCGCATGGGGCGTCGCGCAGGCCGCGATCCGCGTCCGCGCCACGGACACGTCCCTGGGGATCGGCTACCGCGTGGTGACGCAGTCGCTCACGCGCGGATCGGTCGTGGTTCGCAACGACGTCGAGGCCGTGGATCTCACGCTCGCCCAGTCCATCCCCCTGGCCGCGCTCAGGTCCATGGGCTCCGAACTCCGCGCGCTCTTCTCCATGGAACTGGGAAAGCGCCGGGAAGGCGAAGACGAGGAGAAACAGAACCGGAGGCTTGCGGGCGGCCTGGCCATGTCCTTCTGATTCGATCCGGGTTGCCCTGGTCCTGCCCGGTCTACTCAACTGGCTCGTCTCCAAATACCCGTGCCATCCTTCAAGATTCCGTGGCGAGGCGCCGGAGAGAGTCCAGTCATGTCTGTCAAAGGCAACTTTCTCAATACTTTAGGTTGATCCAAGCATCCGGATTGCTGGCATCTGACTTGCTGCGTTGATTGATATGGGGACACCTTTGTCTCGACCGCGCTCCGTGGCGAGGTGGCTCCTCATCTGCTGTTTCGCGGCCTCTCTCGTCCCCTCCGTGTTCTGCCTCGGACGGAAGGTCGCGGCGTTCGGCCACGCCGACGTGCTCGTCTCACCCGAGCCAGAGGGGCTTCGCGTGCACCGCGTCGGCGTCTCCGCCGCCGCTTCCGGCCTCCGGGCCGGCGATCTCCTGCTGCTCGTCGATGGGGCCGAGGCGAAGCAGGCGGGTGATCCGTCGCGCTGGCTCGCCAAGCGCTCCGCCGAGCTGACCGTCCTCCGGGGCGAGGCGCTCCGGACCTTCCGGAACGTCCCGGTTTCCTCGTGGGACTGGCTGTACCTCTTCCTCTTCGCGGTAGGCGTCGCGTTCCTCGCGGCGGGCTTCGCGGCGGTGCGGCCCTTGCCGGCGACGCGCGAGACGCTTCTTTTCGCGGGCCTCGCGCTGTCCGTCGGGCTCGTTCTCACCCTCACGCCTGTGCCGCCAGTCGACGGACTTTTCCGCGTCGCCGTGCTCCTCGAAGACGCTGCGCGCGCCCTCTTCCCTTCTCTCCTGCTCTCCTTCGTCCTCACGTTTCCGAGGCGGATGCGGGGGATGCCGGCATGGCTCCCTTTCTTTCCGGCCGCCCTGCTGCTGGCCGCGTCGGCGGCCGTCTACTTCGGCGGGACAGGTCGCGGCGCGTCCGACGCGGTGAACGCGCTCGACCGCGCGCAGATCGTCTGGATGGCGCTCGGCGCCGCGCTCGCCGCCGCGCGGCTCGTGGCCCTCGCGCGGCGCCCCACGGACCTCCTGACCGAGAAGCAGATCCGATTCCTCCTCCTCGGCGTCACGGTTGGCTTCCTCCCCCTCGTTCTCCTGAATCTCGTGCCGCGCCTTCTCGGAGGCTCGATTCCGATTCTCTCGTCGCTCGCTGTCCTGCCCCTCGCGCTCGTTCCGGCCGCGTTCCTGGCCTCGCTCACGCGGTATCGGCTCTGGGACGTGGAGGTGCTCGGCCGGCAGACCGCGTCCCTGCTCGGCGCTCTTCTCGTCGGAGCCAGCTTCTTCGCGCTCGCCCAGATCCTTCTCGCGCATCCGGTGGCCGTCGGGATTCCGCACGCGAAGGGCGCCCTCCAGACCTCCGCCGGTCTTCTGATGGCGCTCAGCTTCGCGCCCGTGAGGCGCGGCCTCTCCGGCGCGTTCCAGCGCCTCCAGTATCGCGAAGCCTGGCGCGACCGCGAGAGGCTGCTCGCGCTCGTCCGCGACCTCCCGTCCCCGCGCCCGCTCAGAGAGCTCCAGGAGCTCCTCGCGGACCGCATTACGCGGGGCCTCGGCGTCTCCAAAGCGGCCCTCCTGCCCGTAGCGGGGGAAGCGCTGCTGGCGCGCGACGTGGACGGCGGCCCGCCGCTCGTGCTCGCGGAGATTCCCGCCGCGGCCCGCCTGGGACCGACGCGCCTGTCGCGCCAGGACTTCACGGCGCGGCCGACGGCGGCCATCTCGCGCCTCCGGCGGGCCGGATTCCGCACGCTCGCTCCCCTGACCGTCTCGGGACGCCTTCTCGCGCTCTTTGCCGTGGGCGACCGCGCGGGACGCGTGCCGCTGTCCGTCGACGATACGGAGCTCCTCGAAACGGTCCTCGCTCCGGCTGCGCTCGCGCTCGACCACGCGCGGCTTTTCGACGAGCTCAGGGTCGAGGCCGATCGCTACCGGACTCTCCAGCGGTTCCACGAGAACGTCGTCGCGGGCTCGGCGGCGGCGATCGCCGCCACGGACGAAGCAGGGCTTCTCACTTCGGTCAACCCCGCGTTCGCCGCTCTCCTGGGGCGCGAGGCGGCGTCCCTCGTCGGGATCCCCGCGGAGCACGTGCTTCCCGCCGCGCTCGTCGGAAGCGCGCCGCCCCCGCAGCTCGAGGCGGACCTCGGCTCGGGACCCCGGGTTCTGAACGTCGCCGTCTCGCCGTTTCCGGGCGCGGGGCCGGGTTCGCGCGCCCGGGTTCTCGTCCTCTACGACGCGACGGAGACCGCGCGGCTCGAGCGCGCGCTCGCCGATCGGGAGCGCCTCGCCGCTCTCGGCACTCTCTCGGCGGGTGTCGCGCACGAGGTGAACACCCCGCTCGCCGGAGTCGCGGGCTTCGCGCGACTCCTTCTCGACGAGACGCCGAGAGACGACCCCCGCCGGACGCTCGTCGAGAAAATCGAACGGCAGGCGTTTCGCGCTTCGCGCCTCGTCGGCAGCCTGCTCGATCTCGCCCGCGGCCGGCCGCGTGAGTTCGCGCAGCTCGAACCGGCGTCGCTCGCGGAAGAGGCCGCCTGGGCGCTGGCGGACGAGGCTGCGGCCCGGCGTGCCCCCCTCGAGGTCGTGACCGCGCTCCCGCTTCCGGCCGTTTCCGGCCATCGGGACGCCCTCGTGCAGGTGCTCGTGAACCTCGCGAAGAACGCGCTCGAAGCGGTCTCGCTCCCGCGCGCCGCGACCGACCCGCCGCCCGCCGTCACGCTGCGCGTCGGCGCGGCCGACGGAGAGGTTCGGTTCTCCGTGGAGGACAACGGGCCTGGCCTGACAAATGCACAGGCGGACCGAGTGTTCGATCCGTTCTATTCCACGAAGACCGCTCAGGGCGGAACCGGGCTGGGCCTCGCCATCGCCCGGGATATCATTCAGGCGCACGGCGGCACCTTGACTGTCACGTCCGCGGGAGAGCGCGGGGCCCGATTCACCGTCTCCCTGCCCGCCGCGACCTGAAAACAGATGTCCACCGTCCTGATCCTCGACGACGAGCCTGTCATCCGCGACGTGCTGGGATCCGTCCTCGCGAAGGCCGGATTCGCGACGCGCGAAGCCGCGACCGCGGCAGAGGGACTCGAGCGTCTCGCGAAGGAGCCCATCGACCTCCTGCTCCTGGACCTCATGCTCCCGGACCGGCCCGGCCTCGAGGTCCTCTCGGAAGTGAAGTCGCGGCATCCCGAGGTGCCCGTCGTCGTGGTGACCGCGTACTCGTCCGTGGAGAGCGCGATCTCCGCGATGCGCGAGGGCGCGTTCCACTACCTGCCGAAGCCCTTCCGGAACGAAGAGGTCGTGCACGTCGTCAAGCAGGCGCTCGAGAAGAAGCGGCTCGTGGCCGAGAACCGCGCTCTCAAGGCGCGGCTCGACGCTCCGCCCGGCCTCAAAGAGATCATCGGCCGCTCCCCGTCGATGGAACGCGTTTTCGAGACGATCCGCCAGGCGGCGGCCGCGCGTTCGACGATCCTGATCACCGGCGAGAGCGGCACCGGCAAGGAGCTCGTCGCGAAGGCCCTTCACCGGCTGTCTCCGCGGGCGTCGGGCCCGTTCGTCACCGTGCATTCCGGGGCGCTCCCCCCCGATCTCCTCGAGTCGAACCTCTTCGGCCACGTGCGCGGCTCGTTCACCGGCGCCGTCGCCGACAAGAAGGGCCTGTTCAAGGCCGCCGACCAGGGCACGATCTTTTTCGACGAGATCGGCACGGTGCCGATCGAGACCCAGGCGAAGCTCCTGCGTGTCCTGCAGGAGCGGGAGTTCCTGCCCGTGGGCGCTGTCGAGCCGCAGCACGCCGACGTGCGCGTCATCGCGGCCACGAATGCCGACCTGCCGCGGCTCGTCGCGGAGGGACGCTTCCGCGAGGACCTCTTCTACCGGCTCTGCGTCATCACGATCCCGCTCCCGCCGCTCCGCGAACGCCGCGAGGACGTGCCTCTCCTCGTGGAGACGCTGCTCGCCCGGGCCGCGTCCGAGAACGGCAAGGCGGTTCCGTCCGTCACCCCCGCCACGATGAAGGCGCTCCTCGACCACGACTGGCCGGGCAATGTCCGCGAACTGGAGAACGTCCTCGAGCGGGCACTCGTCCTCGGCCACGGCGTGATCGACCTCGATCAGCTTCCGGACACCGTCCGGCGCTCGGTACCGCGTGCGGCCGCGCTGCCCGCCGAAGGTCTCTCGTTCAAGGACGCCGTCGCCGCCTACGAGCGCGCGCTGCTTTCGGCCGCGCTTCAGCGCGCGTCGGGCGTCCAGAAGCGCGCCGCCGAGCTTCTCTGTCTCAAGCCGACGACGCTGAACGAAATGCTGAAGCGCCACGGCATGCTGCCGCGAGACGCGAGAGAGGCGAACGAGCCCGAGCCGGCCTCGCCGACCCGCGCCTCGGGGCTCTAGGCGCTCGTCTCGGACCTTTTCTTCTACTTTCTCTTCAGGAGGACGAACGTCCGGTCGTCTCCGAACGGAGTCCCGGAGGTGAACGCCAGGAGCGCCGCGCCGAGCTCGGCCTCGATCTCGGCGACAGAGAGAGAACGCGTCTTGACGAGCATCTCGACGAGCCTCGGCGTTCCGAATTCCTCGTCTTCCGGATTCGCGGCCTCGGTCACGCCGTCCGTGTAGAGGGCGAGGAGATCGCCCTCGGCCATCGTGAAAGTCCCCGAGCCGTACGTCTTTCCCGCGAACATCCCGAGCGGCGGTCCGTGCGCCCCCAGCAGCTCCGCCGCCCCGTCCTTGCGCACGAGGATGCCGGGGTTGTGGCCGGCGTTCGTGTAGACGACCGAGCCCGACTCCGGATCGTAGAGCGCGAGGAAGAACGTGATGAACTTCTCGGGGCTCGTGCGCCGGAACACCATGTCGTTGAGGCGCGTGCAGAGCAGGCCCGGCGGGAAGTGCTCGCCGGCCCACACCTGGAAAGCCGCCTGCACCGAGGCCGCGAGAATCGACGCGCCCATTCCCTTTCCGCTCACGTCCGCGACGACCACGTCGAGCGACTTGTCCCCGCGCTCGAAGAAGTCGTAGTAGTCGCCCGAGACCGTGCGCGAGGGCACGGTTCGTCCGAGAAGCTCCGTGTGGGGAAGCGTCGGCTCGGCCTCGGGCAGGAGGCGGCGCTGGATCTCCCACGCGAGCGCCATCTCGCGCTCGATGCGCTGGCGCGCTGCGGCGCCCTCCTGAAGGCGCAGGTTCTGGATCTTGATGGCGGCCGTGTTCGCGAGGGACGTGAGAAGGCGGAGGTCCTCTTCGCTGAAGCTCTTCCGTCCGAGGCGCACTTCGAGGTAGATGAGGCCGATGACCTTGTCCTCGACGAAGAGAGGCGCCGCCATGCAGGACGTGATGCCCTGGATCCGGATGGACTCGGCGGCCCCGAGGCCCGCGTCCGTGGCCGCGTCGATGAGGAGGACGCCGTTCTTCTTGTCGACGACCGACTGGATGAGCGTCTTGCTGAGCCGGATGTCCGAGGGATCCACGCCCGCCGCGTACTTCACCCTTTCGGGTCTCAGCTCGCCCCCCTCGTCCGCCAGCATCAGGAGGCCCCGGTCGGGCTGGAGGAACGTGAACGTCTTCTCGAGGACGAGCTCGAGGAGGCGGGGGAGCGGGATGTCCCCGAGCAGGTCTACCGAGATCTCGTTGAGCATCCGGAGCGACGCGTTCAGACGCGCGAGCTCCTCGGCCCCGAGCTTCGAATCCCAGGCCTGCTTGTGCGGGCGCAGGAGGTCCTTGGAGGACTGCAGGAACGTCGTTCTCTTCGAGCTCTCTTCCCCGAGGCCGTCTATGACGACGCGGGTCGTGGATTCCTCGATGACTTCGACGAGCGTCTCACCGAGCTGGATGCGGTCTCCGGCCGCGAGCGGCACGGGCACGGTGATGCGCGCCCCGTTCAGGGACGTGCCGTTGCGCGAGCCGAGATCGACGAGCCGGATGGGGCCCCCGCCCTGGACTCCCTCGATCCGCGCGTGAACGCGCGAGAGCGTGCGGTCGCCGAGAGGCACGTCGTTCGTCGAGGAGCGGCCCAGCGTCAGGACCGGGCGATCCAGCTGGATTCGGCGCGCCGGCTCTCCCGGCACCCGCACGTTGAGGACGAGCACGAGGCGAAGTCTAGCAACAACAATCGGTTCGGCGTGTTTCCGAAGAGGCCCGCCCGTGTTATTCTCCGCGGTTCCGGCGTCGCTCACGACGCGGCGAAGCCGTGAAGGAGAAGCCCATGAAGGAGAAGATCCACCCCGAGTACCACGAGGTCGACGTGCACTGCGCGTGCGGTACCACGTGGAAGACGAAGAGCACGAAGAATGAGCTCCGCCTCGAAATCTGCTCCAACTGCCACCCGTTCTTCACGGGCAAGTCCAAGCTCGTCGACACCGCCGGCCGCGTCGAGCGCTTCCAGAAGCGCTACGCGAACACGCCGAAGCCCGCGGCAAGCCCGGCCAAGTCCAAGCCCGAGCCCGCCACGACCGCCTGAGGCTCGAGGCGGTCCTTTCAGGCCGCCCGCGTTCGTCTCCCATGTTTCAGAAGCTCGACGAGATCGAACGCCGGTACGCCGATCTCGAGGCGCGCGCGGCCTCGCCCGACGTGCTGTCGGACCACGCCCTCGCGACGAAGACGATGCGTGCCATGCGCGAGATCCTGCCGGTCGTCGAGAAGAACCGCGAGCGGAAGCGGATCGACAAGGAGCTCGCCGGCGCCCAGGAGCTGCTCGACACGCTTCCGCCGGCGGACGAGCTGCGGCCGATCGCCCAGCAGGAGTTCGAGAGCCTGCGGAGTCGGCGGGACGCCGTCGAGGAAGAGATCCGCCTTCTCCTCCTGCCGAAGGACCCGAACGACGGCAAGAACGTGGTCCTCGAGATCCGGGCCGGGACCGGCGGCGACGAAGCCGCCCTCTTCGCGGAGGAGCTCCTCCGGATGTACGTGCGCTACGCCGAAGGGCGCGGCTGGCGGGTCGAGATCATCGACCGGAGCGACTCCGGCGGCGCCGGGGGCCTCAAGGAGGTCGAGGCGATCGTCGAGGGCGAGGGCGCCTTTTCCCGCCTGAAATACGAGGGCGGCGTGCACCGCGTGCAGCGCGTCCCCGCCACCGAGGCCGCGGGGAGAATCCACACGTCGGCCGCCACGGTCGCGATCCTGCCCGAGGCGGAGGACGTCGACGTCGAGGTCCTCGACAAGGACGTCCGGGTGGACCTCTTCTGCGCTTCCGGACCGGGCGGCCAGGGCGTGAACACGACCTATTCGGCGGTGCGCCTCACGCACCTCCCGACCGGAGTCGTCGTCCAGTGCCAGGACGAGCGCTCACAAGTCAAGAACAAGGCGAAAGCGATGCGCGTCCTCAAGGCGCGCATCTACGACGCCGAGCGCGCGAAAAAGGAGGCCGCCTACGCCGCGGACCGAAAAAAGATGGTCGGCTCCGGCGACCGGTCCGAGAAGATCCGAACCTACAACTTCCCGCAAAGCCGCGTGACGGACCACCGCATCGGGTTCACGTCCCACCGGCTGAGCGAAGTCCTCGACGGACGACTCGACGAGCTGATCGACCCGCTCGTCGCGCACTTCCAGGCCGAGAAGCTGAAGGAAGAGCTCGCGAAGGCCTGACGCCTTATTTCTTCTTCGCGGCGGGCTTGGCTTCCTTGGCCGGGGCCGCCGCGTCCTTCGCCTCGATCGAGCTCGCGTGCATCTTGTACTTGATCGTGACCTTGCCGCCGACCTTGGCGTCTCCGGTCATCTTCGTGTCCTTGTTGATCGCGATCTGGAAGCGCTCCTTGCCTTTCATGACCGTGATCGAGTCGGCCGTCTTCTCCGTGACGTTGCCCGTCACCTGGAAGTCGTCGACGGCGGAGGCGGTCGCGGCGAAAAGCAGAAAAGCGGCGGGCACCAACACTCGAAGAATCTTCTTCATCGCGTTCTCCTTTTGGAAAATCCTATCACCCAACCCGGTCGAGGACGTACGCGTGCGTCCCGTCCGAGTCGACGACCACGTCCGTGACCTCGTAGCCCCGGGCGAAGAGCGGCTTCACGAGCGCCGCGAAGCGGTGGCGCTCCTTCAGCGTCCCGTCGTGGTCGGTCCGGTAGATGCCCGGGGCGCCCGCCGGGAACGGGAGGAGAAGGCGCCGCCCCGACGGAAGCGACCGCGGGCTCCGCGCGATGGGCAGCCCCGAGGCGTCCGGCCGCGGCCGTGCCTCCCCCGCCGCCGCGCGCACGACGACCGGGTCGTCCAGGCGCCAGGCGACCTCGAACCGGTCGGACGGCAGATCCCCGTAGATGCCGCCCATGAGGCCGTAGAAGTTCGGGTGGAACGTGCGGGCGGTCGCCCTCAAATGGCCGATGTTCAGCTTCGCGTTCTTGAGGAGGAAAGGGTCGTACGTCCACGTCACGAGGCGGATGCCCCGCGCGAGGCACCACGCGCGTTGGTGGAGCTTGAGCTTCACGGACAGGCCGCGCCCCTGCGCTTCGGGCTTCACGGCGAGGAGGTGCGAATGCTGGCAGGGCTCCCCGAGGTTCGTGCGCGGGATCCCGTGGACGAAACCGACCATCTTCCCGCCGAGGAACGCGGCGGCGGTGAGGCCGCCCGCGTGCGTCGCGGCGACGAGGTCGCTCGCGGGCGAGACGGCCCGCTCGGCGAAACCCCAGGCGGCCTTCGAGACGTGCGTCGTCTCGATGAACTCTTCCGGGGTCCTGAGGTCGCGGACGACGAGACGTCCGCTCACGCGGCGTCCTCGAGCAGGGCCGCGAGAAGAGCCGCCCGGCGCGGGAGGTCGTCCACGAGGAGATGCTCCGTGCGCGCGTGAGCGCCGGCGCCGGAGGGACCCAGGCCGTCGAGCGTGGGAACCCCAGCCGACGCGGTGAGGTTCCCGTCGGAGCCGCCGCCCACGCGCACGCCGGGAAGTGAAAAGCCGAGGGTCTGGGCGAGCGCCGCCGCGCGCCGGTAGAGAGCGAGCGAGGCCTCGGTCGGTTCCATGGGCGGCCGGTTGACGCCGCCTTCGATCGTCACGGCCACGCGTCCGTCCGCGGGCCGGTACGCCCTGAGGCCCGCGAGAATTCGCTCGCCTTCGGCCTCGGACCAGAGCCGGAAGTCCACGGAGAGCGTCGCCTGCTCGGGCACGACGTTCGTCATCCTGCCGGACTCCGCGACAGTCGGGACGACCGAGGTGCCCGAAGGGAGGTCCTGGAGCGCGTCGGCGTAAAGCGCGAAGCGCGACATCTCGAGAAGGGCGGAAGCCCCCTTCTCCGGCTCGAGGCCCGCGTGGGCGGCCACGCCCGTGAAGCGCGCCGTCACGAGACCGGTCCCCTTCCGCGCGATCTTCGCGGCTCCGCCGTCGCCGGAGGGCTCGAGGACGAACACGCGGTCCCGGCTCAGGGCCTCGCCCACGAGGAGATCCCGGGACGCGCCGCTCCCGACCTCTTCGTCCGGCGTCAGGAAAAGCGTCACGCCCTCCCCGGCCTTCAGGTCTCCGCGCGCGAGGGCTTCGAGGACGGAGATCGCCACCGTCACGCCGCCCTTCATATCGAAGACGCCCGGCCCCCGGGCCACGCCTTCCTCGACCCGGAACGGGATTTCCCGGAGCGTGCCGGCGGGCCAGACGGTGTCGAGGTGGCCGAGCAGGAGCGTGCCCCCGCGCTCGGGGCCGATCCGCACGAGGAGGGCGTCGCCCCGGCCCGCGCAGGGCACGCAGGAGGCCGCGACCCCCGATTCCCCGAGCCGCGTCGCGATCCAGCGCGCGAGCTCGCTGACGAGGGAAGACTCGTTCGACGGGCTCTCGCGGATCACGAGAGACTCGAGATCCTCCAGCATCGAACCCCGCCGCGCGTCGAACAGCGCGGCCAGCTCGCGGACGCGGGCGCTCACCCGCGAAGCTCCTGGATCGAAGTCGTGACGCGGCCGAGGACCTCGGGGCGGATCGCGACACCGGTGCCGGGTCCCGTCGGCACGGGCATGAGCCCGTCGACGGCCTCGAGCGCGGGCTCGACGATGTCCTCCTCGAAGTAGCGCGACGACGAGGACGTGTCGCCGGGCTTGGAGAAGCCAGGCAGGCTCGCGATCGCGACGTTGTGCGCCCGCCCGACGCCCGCCTCGAGCATGCCTCCGCACCACACCGGCACGCCCGCGGCACGCGCGACGTCGTGGATGCGTACGGCCTCGGCATGGCCGCCGACGCGGCCGATCTTGACGTTGATGACCCTGCAGGCTCCGAGTGCGATCGCGGCGGACGCGTCCGCCGCCGAGCGGATCGACTCGTCGAGGCAGATCGGCGTCTTCAGAGTCTTCGCGAGCTCCGCGTGCGCGACCATGTCCTCGTGATGCAGCGGCTGCTCCATGTAGTCGAGCCGGAACGCGTCGAGCGAGCGCAGCGTGCCGGCGTCGGCCAGCGTGTAGGCCGCGTTCGCATCGACGGTGAGCGTGATGTCCGGGAAGGCCTCCCGGACGGCGGCGAGGCGATCCGCGTCGCGGCCCGGCTCGATCTTGAGCTTGATCCTCTTGTAGCCCTGCGCGACGTGCTTGCGCACGTTCTCGACGGTCTCCTTCGCGGTCGGCGAGATCCCGAGGGAGACGCCGACCTCGATCGTTTCGCGCGAGCCCCCGAGCGATTTCCCGAGGGGGACTCCCGCGGCCCTCGCGAAGAGATCGCGGAGCGCGCACTCGACGGCGGCTTTGGCCATGCGGTTGCCGCGGATGCGCGCGGCGAGACGCTCGAACTCCCCGGGCGACGAGACCGTCTTCCCGAGGACGAGGGGCAGGAGGAACGCCGAGAGGATCGGCATCGCCGTCGAGAGGGTTTCCGGCGAGTAGAACGGGCTCTCTTCGGCCACGCACTCGCCCCATCCGGAGAAGCCCTCGCCGCGGAGCTCGAGGAGGAGGAACTTCTTGACGCCCGTCTCGCCGAACGACGTGCGGAAGCGGAACTTGAGCGGCATCTCCACGTGGCGGATCACCGCGCATTCGACGCGCATTTTGCGATTGTCTATCATCACGCTCCCCTCGTTCCCGGGGGGACATGATAAGGAAATAGCCCCCGAGGAGGCCCGCATGACCGGTCCCGACATCCGCTTTCGCTTCGCCGCCCTTTGTGCCGTCGCTCTCATGAGCGCCGCGCTCCTGACCGGGTGCGGAGGCAAGGACGACGACGAAGATCGTCCCAAGTCGGCCCGGTCTGCCGGCGCCTCCAAAGAGGGCGCCGCTTCGACGGCAGCCGCCGCGGCTTCGGCCGCCGCCGGCCCCGCCGCCGGGGCGAAGGGCGCGGCCTCGATCGCCGGCAGGATCGTCTTCGAGGGCGCCGTGCCGGCCGCAGAGAAGTTCAAGATGTCGGCTGACGCATTCTGCGTGAAGTCGCATCCGGGAGACGTGAGCCGCGAGGACATCGTCATTGGAAAGGACAAGGGCCTCGCGAACGTCTTCGTCTACGTGAAGTCGGGGATCAGCGGGACGTATCCACCTCCCGCGACGGCCGCCACGATCGACCAGAAGGGCTGCACCTACAGCCCCCACGTCTTCGGCGTCGTGGCCGGGCAGAATGTCGACATCCTCAACAGCGATCCGACCCTCCACAACATCCACTCGCTCCCGGAGAAGAACGAGCCGTTCAACCTCGCGATGCCGGTCCAGGGAATGAAGTACACGAAGAAGTTCGAAAAGCCGGAGGTCATGGTCAGGATCAAGTGCGACGTGCACGGCTGGATGTCGGCGTACTGCGGCGTCCTCTCCCATCCCTTCTTCGCCGTCACCGCGCCGGACGGCACGTACACGATCAAGGACCTCCCCGCCGGGACCTACACGATCGAGGCGTGGCACGAGAAGCTCGGCACACAGACGCAGCAGGTCACGGTGGGCGCGCAGGAGTCGAAGCCGGCTGCCTTCACGTTCAAGGCCGGTGCGTGACGCCTTCCTGAGGGTCGGAACGACGACGGTCGCGTCTCTCGTCTTCCTGCTTCTCGTCGCGGGCGCCCTCGTCACGTCCACGGAGTCGGGACTCGCCGTTCCGGACTGGCCGCTGTCTTACGGGAAGGTCATGCCTCCCATGGTCGGGGGAATCTTCTATGAGCATGGGCACCGGCTCGTCGCGGCAGCAGTCTCCACCTTGGTGGGGCTGCAATTCGGATTAATATTCTTCTTCTTAGAAGGAAATAGAAGACTCAAGATCCTGGCCGGCGCCGCCTTCGCAGCCATCCTTCTGCAGGCGGTCCTGGGCGGGTTGACGGTTCTTCTCCTGTTGCCGCCCGTAGTTTCTTCCGCGCACGCGGCCCTCGCCGAGATCGTTTTCGGCCTCACCACGGTCGTCGCGCTGATGTGCTCGAGAACCTGGACAACCCTGACCAAGACCGAGCTCCCCTCCCCTCTTCCTTTCTCAGAGAATCCTTCTCCCTCTTCCTCTTCTCTTCCTCTTTCACTCGAAGAGAATCTTCGGATTCCTTCGAAGAGTGAAGAAACGGACATCGCATTTCGATGGGTCGGCCTCGCGACAGCGGCGATCTACATCCAGATCGTCCTCGGCGCGGTCATGCGGCACACGGGAGCCGGGCTCGCGATCCCGGACTTCCCGACCTTCTTCGACTCGTGGCTCCCTTCTCTTTCGATCCTCTCGAGGCCGGGGGTGCCGATCCACCTTGCGCACCGCCTCGGCGCCGTCGTCGTCGTCCTTCTCGTCCTTCGGGCGGCAAAATCCCTCTCAAACCTGCCCGTGCCGCTCCTGGCGGCTCTCGGACCCGCCTGGGCCGGCCTCGTCTGCCTGCAAGCGTTCCTTGGCGCCTCTTCGATCTGGTCGTCCAAGGCCGTTCCGATGACCGTCGCCCACCTCGCCACCGGGGCCTTGTGCTGGGTGACGGGCGTCCTCGCCCTGGCATGCCTCGGGGCCTGCCGGAATCCTTCGAACGCGCTAAGCTCCCCCCGTCGCGCATGAGCCTCCGTCGCAACACATCCGCCTTCTCCTCCTACGTCGCGCTCACGAAGCCGCGCATCACGCTGTTCGTCGTCATGACGGCCTTCGTGGGCTTCGTGGGGGGCACGAAGGGGCCGCTCTCGGGGATGGACGCCGTGCTTCTCCTCAACACGCTGCTCGGCACGGCGCTCGTCGCGTCCGGCACGAGCGCCTTCAACCAGGTCTGGGAGAAGGACCTGGACGGCCGGATGGAACGGACCGCCGCGCGTCCCCTGCCGTCGGGCCGCCTCCCGATGGCCGGCGCGGCGCTCTTCGCCGGCGCGCTGTCGGTCGTCGGCCTCGTCGAGCTCCTTCTCTTCACGAACGGGATCACGACGGCGCTCGCGGCTTTCACGCTCGTCTCGTACGTCTGCGTTTACACCCCGATGAAGACGCGCTCGCCGGCCTCCACCATCGTCGGGGCAGTGCCGGGAGCTCTGCCGCCTCTCGGGGGCTACGCGGCCGCGGCGGGCGCCATCGGCCTGCCCGGGCTCGCGCTCTTCGCGATCCTGTTCGTCTGGCAGCTGCCGCACTTCTTCGCGATCGGCTGGCGCCACCGCCTCGACTACGCGAAAGCGGGAGTCGTCATCCTGCCCGTCGTCGACCCGACGGGACGCAGCACCGCCCGCCAGACCCTCCTCTGGACGGCCGTCCTCCTGCCGGTCAGCCTCCTGCCCTCTCTCGTGGGCACGGCGGGCTTCGCGTACGCCTTCGGCGCGTTCGCGTTGACCCTCCTCTTTCTGGCGTCGTCGCTCCGGTTCGCGCGGGACATCTCGGACGGCCGCGCGCGCTCTCTCTTCCTCGCGTCGATCGGATGGCTGCCGGCGATCCTCGTCCTCCTCGTCCTCGACCGCGTCTGACCAGGTTCCGAAGTCCGTAACCGCACGTGACGCCCCCCGCCGTCGAAGCCCGATCCCTCTCCCTTTCTTACGGGGCGCGCGCCGCGCTCTCCGACGTC